>JADLCA010000266.1 GCA_020847495.1 Candidatus Hydrogenedentota bacterium
AAAAGACTCGTCCGCACTTTGGTGATCGGGGAATCGCCCTCGGGCACGAATTCCTTGCCCGATTCAAAATTGATGGTATTGTGGAAGTCGATAACCAGCTTGTTGCTGTCTTCGAGATAGAACCAATCGTAGGCCGGCTTCCCCTCGGTGTGGATCTGCAGCGCGGTATCGCCCGGCGTTTCGCTGAACGTCAGGCTGACGAGAGCCGCCGCCCGCCGCGCCGATTCGAGCAAGGAGGGGTTGGCAGTCGCGCGTCCCTGCTTTTCCAGCGAGACGCGGACAATGCTCTCCTTACGCTGCTCGATGGAGTCCGTCCCGGCGGCAAACGCCGTGGCGGCGAGTAGCGCGGCCAGCGTGGCCACTATGCACGTTGTCTTGCGTGGTAACATCGCCTACCGCTCCTCTAGCTCGATGGGGACCAACATACCGTTGATGTTAAGTTTGACCCGATCGGTTTCTATGTCGTGTACCGTGACCCCCATGTCGGGGAACGCGTATCCCCGCGTGACAATCTCGGTGACCTGCTCTCCCTGTACCGGAAACGAGACCACTGCCATGGGATCGCGCGCGTCCCACATGATTCCGGTGACCCGGATATTGCGCACCAGGGCCTGCACGTCCTGCCGAATGGCGGGACCCTCGCCTGCGGCGCCCTCGGTCGTAGCGACACGCGGCGGCGCGAAGGGGCCCACCAGGGGCGTCATCGGGTTGATATCGGCCGCGACCTCGTCGTAGTCGAAGTCCACTTCCTTGATGCCCGCGATCAACTCGTCAATGTTCACATCAGACTGCTGGAACTTGGACCCGCCGACCGCGGGCTGACCACCCGCCGGCGCCGCTGGAGCCGGTTCCGGCGCTGCGCCGGGTTCCGCCGCGGGCGGCGCGGCAGGCGCGCCTTCGGATGCGCCGGCATCCTCCGCGCCCGGAACGGTCGCCGTGGCGGTCTGCGTGCGGCTCCGTTCATAATTCTCCCGGTATGCGCGCTGCTCGGGTGTCTCGCGGAAAATCTGCCACCACAGGAGAAACACCACGATCACGCCCAAAACGACGAGGACAATCACCCTGTTCCGCTGCTTCGGGTTCACGACGTACCCCCCGTTTCCGGCACGGCCGCGCTCGCTGTAGCAACCGGCGTCTCTTCCGCGATGAACCGGAACGTACTGAGCGTGAAACTCGCCTTGGACACGCCCGCGTCCTCTTCTTCCACCTTCAGGTCCGAGATCTTCAGGTACCGTTCAAACCGTTCCAGCCGGTTGATGAAACTGGCGGTCTGATGAAAGTCGCCAAAGGTGGACACGCTGTACGGGATGGTTTCCTTGTTCTCGTCGCGCACGGGCGCTTCCGGCTTCAACGAGTGCGACAACCCCACGTCGTTCGCCATCGACTCGAACTGGCGGACCAGGTTCGGGATTTCGCGCTGGGTCGGCAGGCGCTTGTTGAAATCATCCACCAGGTTCTCGATCTTCGCGGTTTCATCGCGCAGCTTGGCAATATTGTCGCGCATGGTCCGCGCAACCGCGAGGTCTTTATTGACATTGACGATCTTCGCCCGGATCGTGTCCAGGGCATCGGTCTGGCGCTTGTGAACAAAGAGCACGAACACCGCCACAATCGCCGCGATTATCCCCAGGATGACGCCCACCGCCAACCAGTCTTTTGGCGTCACGCTGCCTTTCAACACGTCGATCATTCTTTGGGTCCTCCCGCCGTGATGAGGAACTCAAGCGTGAACTTCTTCACCGGAAATCCCTCAAATTCCGCGGTGGAAAAGGAAGGCTGCTCCAACTGGAACATGCTTGAGAACTCCGCGTCCGTCGTCAACGCGTCGGTCAGGGGGCTCACGTCCTGGCGTCCGTCGGGCGAATCGATAACATACCCCGATACGCGCAGGATCGGGCGGTTCACCTGGACAGTTCTCGTCTTGATCTTCTTGGTCACCGGATCGATCTTGGGCTTCTTGGTAGTCTGATCGATGTCCGGCTCCTGCACCGGATACGACTTGGTCGTTACCAGGATCTCGCTGTACCAGAAGTTCGGGGGCGTCAGCTTGCTGAGCAGCCACAATTGCCGCGACCAGATGATCCGGTCCTTCACAATCTCATCGATCGTCCGGATCTTGTCCGCCAACTCCCGCTTCGTCCGCTCCAGATCATTGGACTCTTTAACAATGTTGTCCAATTGCAGGAGTTCCGTTTCCAGCGAACTCAACTGCAGTTGTTCGTCTTCTATCCGGGCACTCGTGGCGATAAAGGAACTGGTCATGCCCAGCAGCGCGACCACGAAGAGCACCATGCAGGCAATGTAGGGCAATGGCGTCCGCTTGACGGGCCGCAAATGGTGGGGAAGCAGGTTGATTCTGATCATAGCTCGGCCATCCCCCTGGCGGCCAGGCCGACCGCCACCATGAACTGGGCCGGCTGCTCCAGCATCTTGCCCACGCTGTACTCCTGCCCCAACATCAACGCGCTGTGAGTCGGGTCGGCCAGTTCCACGGAAACCGCCAGTTCATCGGCCACCGTCTCGCGGAGCACCGGCAGGTGCGCCACGCCC
>JADLCA010000267.1 GCA_020847495.1 Candidatus Hydrogenedentota bacterium
ACGAACATGCCGCCGGAGCCGCACGCCGGGTCGAAGACGATGCCATGGTCCGGCTCGATGACGTTGACGATGGTCTGCACCAGCGAGGGCGGCGTGAAGAACTCGCCTGAGTCCTGCGCGCCCTGCATGGCGAACTTCATCAGGAAGTATTCGTAGATGCGGCCGAAGACGTCGCCGCTCGCCTTGCGGAGCGTCTCGCTGTCGAAGACGCGGAGCAGGTCTTCGAGCAGGTCGTTGCCGAACTTTTCGTAGTCCTTGGGAAGCTGGCCGGCGAGCGGCTCGAAGTCGCGCTCGATGGCGTTCATGGCTTCGACGAGCGCCGCGCCGAGGCTCGCGCCTTTCGGGAGCTTCAGCAACTCGTCGTAGCGGGCTTCCTTGGGCAGCATCAGCGCGCGGCGTTTGATGAAGTCGCCTTTGACCAGGGCGCGCCTGGGCATCTTGCCTGCAGCCTGGTCGGCGGCGATCTGTTGCATCGCGGCGTCGTAGCGGTTGGTGGCGTGGCGCAGGAAAATGACGCCGAGCACCGGCATGCAGTACTCCGACGAGGTCAACTTCGAATTGGCGCGGAGGTTGTCGGCGGCAGCCCAGAGGCTGTCTTCGAGCTTGTCGATGTCGTTGAGGGCGGTTTGGCTCATGGCGCGTCCATGCCGCGGGCACGCACACCCAAAAGCGGGCGAGTCACCGCGACAAATATCTTCTGTATTCTTTCACTTCAGAAGGAGAGAACGCGAGCGACCGACCGCGTGTCGCTGATCAGCCTTCCGTCACGTTGGACTTTGGCAAAACGAATCCCCGGACACGCCGAACAATGGAGGAAAACACGCTGAGTTTACCCTGGATTTCGCCCACACTTCCGGGTACTTCAACGAACCTCCACCTGACCGCCTCGTCGAATATCCAGATTCTGCCGAAACCCTTTAACTATAACTAAGGAGCCGCGCACAACGGAGCCTGCTGCGCGCGGCGGAAGTCGTTGTTCCTCCATTGTTGGTAACATACTGATTTGACGCACACCGTCCTTGCCTGACTCGGGTGACCGCGGCCGGTAACCGGCCAGGGTCTTGTCCGTCATCACGCGATCTCTTTCAATTGCATCAGGTTGTAGCACGTTAACTCTATCGCAAACTGGCGTGCGACGTCGCTCATCCAACCGGCTGGGATTCTTCCGACGATCCGTTCCAGGCTCTCTCGTTCGAAGCTTATCAAGCGCATTGACACCATGGGCGCTATTGACGCTATTTGCACTATTGCCAATAGGGGTCATGGCCCGCAAGTGTTTTGCCTGCATACGGATACCGTACTTACATAGGCCAAATGCGCCAAGCCATCGCGCCAAGTGAGCCGGGTAAGGGCCTATGTGGCGCATATGTACTTCGTACCGCGCAGGCGGCCTTGAGAGCGGATGTCTCCGCTGGCGATCAGGCCGGAATGCGCCCGCTGCAGTGTGCGCTTCGGGATCTCGGTCCCGATGCGGGCTTGGATCTCTCCGAGGCTGGAGTTGGGATAGCGCACCAGGTCGCTGGAGCACGAGTTGGGCACGCGTGCCAGAAGCAGCCGTCGACAAACAGAGCGAGCTTTGCTCTCGGGAAGAGAAGTCCGGTCTTCCCGGGATTCTCTTAGGGTGTCGTCGCCAGCCGGTGTTGGGTTGCGAGACAGAGGCAAGACGCATTGATCGGTTGAATGGTGGGCGACGGTGCGCTGGCCTCGAATGGAGGACATGGGATACTCAGAGCATGACCAAACGGTTGCAGGTTCTGCTCCCCGAGACGGAGATGGAATCGCTCCGGAAGCACGCAAAGGACCAGAATCTGACCGTCGGGGAATATGTGCGCCGGGCTCTCCGGCAAGTGCAGGCGCGCCGTCCGGTAGCGCCCCCGGCCCAGAAGCTCGCGGCTCTTCAACAAGCGCTGAAGTTTTCCTTTCCGGTCGCGGACATCGACCAGATCAACCGCGAGATCGAACAGGGCTATCTGCGTTGACCTTCATCGACTCGAATGTTCCGATGTACCTCGTCGGGGCCAACCATCCACATCGAACAGATGCGCAACGAATCATCGAGAGCCTGATTGCTTCCGAGGAGAGGCTTGTTTGCGATGCCGAAGTATTTCAGGAGATCCTGCACCGCTACACCGCCGTCGATCGGAGAGAGGCGATTGGGCCGGCATTCGACCTCTTGCTGTCCCTCATCGATGAAGTGTTTCCGATTGAGATCGAGGACGTCCAGCGCGCACGGCAAATTGTCTCAGGAAACGGCAGCCTCAGCGCCCGTGACGCAATCCACATCGCAGTCATGGAGCGCTATGGAATCCGGACGATCTTCACGTTCGATCGAGACTACGACCGCTGGCCAGGTTTGAATCGGATCTCGAAGCCGTAGGAACCACGGGATAGGCGTTCCTCCGCGCGCTCACTGGGGTAGACTGCAAGACTGCTGCCAGGCCGGACGAAGCTGCGATGTGAAACTCCAATCTTAGGCGTAATCTTAAGGCGAAGTTCGCCGGCTCCCAGAGAGACGTGGCTTCTCACCCCCTCGCCGACCCGCAACGCGCCGACTCCATGCGCGCGAAGGACTGGGTACGGAGGGACCCGGCACATTGGGATTTTTGTAGAAATTTGGCTGGGTGGCTTAGGCCGAGAGAACATCGGCAATTCGCCTCTGATAATCTAATTCAGGAAACCGGATTTCTACACAACGGAGCCTGCTCCGCGCGGCGGAAGCCGGTGTTCCTCCATTGTTGGTAACATACTGATTTGACGCACACCGTCCTTGCCTAACTCGGGTGACCGCGGCCGGTAACCGGCCAAGCTCACCCGTTGTGTCCCTACACCCCACCTTTGGTCAGGCAAGGAGAATCGAAATGAGTTTTGGGAACGATGCCCGGGCGCAGGTGCGTCCGGGACAGGAGCTGGCCCGCGTGTGCGTGAGCCAGGGAGAACGGGCGCGCGTGCTGCTGGGCGGCGCGGAGTTGGAGGCAGTGGTAGCGGGCGCGCTTTTGTACGCGGCCGAAAGCGCGGCAGAACTGCCGGTGACCGGCGATTGGGTCGCGGTGCGGCGGGTGGATCCGGAACTGGTGTTGATTGAGCGGGTGTTGGAGCGGCGGTCGAAGATCGCGCGGCGGGCGCCGGGCCGGCGGGGAGAGGAGCAGGTGCTGGCGGCGAATGTCGATGTGGCGCTGCTGATGGCCGGGCTGGATGGCGACTTCAACCGGCGACGTATCGAGCGATACCTGGCGCTGGCGCGGGAGGGAGGAGTCACTCCCGTAGTGGTCTTGAACAAAGCGGATGTGGCTGAGGATGCCGGCGCGAGAAGGGAGGAGGCCCGGCAGGTGGCGCGCGGGGTGGAAGTGTTGGTGGTGAGCGCACGGACGGGCGCGGGGTGCGGGGCGGTCGAGGCGCTGCTGGCGCATGGGGTGACGGCGGTGTTGTTGGGGTCAAGCGGGGCGGGCAAGTCGACGCTGCTGAACCGGCTGCTGGGGATGGAGGTTCAGCGGACGGGGGCGATCCGGGAATCCGATGGCCGCGGGCGGCATACGACCACGCATCGGGAGTTGATCGAACTGGGGTCCGGGGCGGCGCTCATCGACACGCCGGGGCTACGCGAAGTCCAGTTGTGGGCGAGCGAGGAGAGCGTGGCGGCGGTGTTCGAGGAAGTCGCGGAGTTGGCTGGTGAGTGCCGGTACCGGGATTGCAGCCACACACGGGAGCCGGGGTGCGCGGTGCGCGAAGGCGTGGATGCGGCGCGGCTGGAGAGTTTTCAGAAGTTGCGGCGCGAGGCGGAGCGGCTGAGCGGGGAGTTGACGGAGAAGCAGCGGTGGCGGAGCATTCACAAAGCGGCGCGGCAGTTCTACAAGTTGCGGGGGCGGTGACCAAGGGGACGACGAAGTTGACAGGGGCGTCCGAGAGTGCCTAGCGTGGGAGCATGGAAGTGCGGTTCCGCCCTGAAGTTCAGAAGAAGCTCAACGAACTGTCTTTGCAGACTGGCCAGCCTGCTGGTGAACTGGTGGAAGACGTCATGGCTGGCTACCTGGAGGGCGTTGCCGAACTCCGGTCGATGGTCGAGAGCCGATACCACGATCTCAAGAGTGGACGCGTGGCAGCAATCGACGGTGAGGCTTTCTTTGAGAGCCTGCGGCAGCGTGAGGAAGAGCTTGTGAAGGCTGCTCGCGCCAATGAATCCGAGTTTTAGACTTCATCCGGGCGCGGCGAGGGACATCGCAGAGCTTTGGCAGTACATCGCCTACGACAACCTCAGCGCCGCTGGCCGGGTGCGCGAGGAG
>JADLCA010000268.1 GCA_020847495.1 Candidatus Hydrogenedentota bacterium
ACGGTCGACGTGCTGACGCTTTCCGCGACCCCAATCCCGCGCACGCTGAACATGAGCATGATGGGCGTACGCGACATGAGCGTCATCAACACCGCGCCCAACGACCGCCTGCCGATCCACACCTGCATCGAGCATTTCGACGAGCAGTTGATCCAGGAGGCCATCCAGCGTGAACTGGCGCGCGAAGGCCAAGTGTTCTACGTGCACAACCGGGTGCAGACGATTCTGTCGGTCGCGGAGATGGTGCGGAAGCTGGCCCCCGGCGCCCGCATCGCCGTGGGGCATGGCCAGATGCCGGAGCGCGAACTGGAGCGCGTGATGACGGCTTTCATGCACAAGGAGGTGGACATCCTCGTGTGTACGACGATCATCGGATCGGGGCTCGACATCCCCAACGCCAACACGATCATCATCGACAACGCCAGCCATTTCGGACTTGCGGAGCTGTACCAGTTGCGCGGGCGCGTCGGGCGTTACAAGCACCGCGCCTTCGCGTATCTCCTGGTGCCCGGCGAACGCGCGCTTTCCGAGGATGCCCAGAAACGCCTTAAGGCTCTCGAAGAATTCTCGACCCTGGGTTCGGGATTCCGGATTGCCATGCGCGACCTGGAAATCCGGGGCTGCGGTAATCTGCTCGGAGGCGAACAGCATGGCCACATCAATGCCGTGGGCTACGACACCTACGCCCAGCTCATCGCCGAAGCCGTGGCAGAGGTCAAGGGCGAGCCTGCCCGTCACCGCGCGTTGCCGCATTTCGAGGTAGCCGCGGACGCGTTCATTCCCGAGGAGTACGTGCAGTCGGAGACGCAGAAGATCACGTTGTACAAACGTATCGCGGGCATCCAGTCCACGGACGAAGTGGACGAGATGGCCGCGGAACTGGCAGACCGTTTTGGGCGGCCTCCCGCGCCAGTGAAACGGCTGCTCGAGATCATGCGGGTGCGCGCGCTGGGCGCCGACGTCGGGGCAAGACGCATCGCGGCGGCCAAGGGGGCGGTGGGCATCGAACTGGAATCCGGGGCCTTGCTAAGCCGCAAGAACCGCGATACCTTGGCGCACCAATTCGGGAATCGACTGGATGTCACTTGGCAGGAGTTTCCCTCCATCACCTTGAAACTTCAAGGCGGGCACGAACAGGATCCCATTCAGGCGGCAATCCTGTTGTTGCGCGCGATGGCGGAACTTTGACCGGAGTCATGCGCATAGCGGAAAGATCGTCCAAGGAGCAATGGCCATGGATATTCACGGTTCGAACTTTGTGCTGCGCCCTTGGCGTTTGGATGACGCCGAGTCCCTCCTGACGTATGCAAACAACGCGCGCATCGCGGCGAACCTGGGCGATGCCTTCCCGCACCCCTACACCGAAAAGGATGCGGAGATTTGGCTCAAGGCCCGGGTTCAAGACAAAGAACCCTTCGAGCACTTCTCCATTGATGTGGACGGGACAGCCGTCGGCGGCATCGGTGTGATTACCCGGCAGGGTCCTCTGCGCATCGCTGCCGCGATCGGCTATTGGCTCGCTGAACCGTTCTGGGGTAGAGGGATCGCCTCGGAAGCACTCGCCCTGATGACGGACTACGCTTTCGAGACGTTTCGCCTCCTTCGCCTGGAGGCGAGGGTTTTCCCGTGGAACGCGGCCTCCGCCCGGGTGCTCAAGAAGGCGGGCTACAGTTTCGACGTCCGCCTTCGCAATGCGGAACTCCACCGCGGAGTGCCGGTGGATGTGCTGCTGTATTCCCAGGTGCGGCACCCGGCAGATAGCCATCCGAGGCACTGAGAGCGTGTTTCAAAAAGTCCGGCCTACCCGTAGCGTAGCGCTGCCCGTCGAAATGGCTACGGAGCAGGCGAGACGCCTGTCTCCCAAGTCGGCCAGACTCGCTTGATCCTTGCGCTCAGTTCCCTGTGAAACGCGCTATGTGCGGCGCATGAAGCATCTGTTTGCCCATCATCCTCGCAAGATCGGATTGGCCAAGCGCTGCCCTACAAGTCCCGGAGGGACTACAGAAAGTAGCCCCGGATTTCAATCCGGGGTTCTCTACGCCCTCTTCGTGCAGTCCCGGAGGGACGACAGAGCCCATCATGCGGCAATACGCATCACACCTCAGACGGTTTGTAAAGATAGAGGGAACGCACCCGGTCCGCGACTGGACGTCCGCTATCTGCCGTCCCTCCGGGACTGGACGGAGGGGGGGGCGGCTAAACCCAGGACTGGAAGTCCTGGGCTACCTTCCATTGTCCCTCCGGGACATAAGATGCAAAGCGATGGTCATATCACGGGCACGCGGCGCCGGAAGCCGGAAAAGGAAGACCGGTGTTTCGGAACAGGCGAGACGCCTGCGCTACAGCGCGTCTAGGCTCCGTTGATCCTTGCGTTCAATTCCTTTTGAAACACACTCTTAAAGAGTCTTGGCATGGCTGGCGAATTGACTTCCCCGCAGCCGCCAAATTACCGTAGCGCCTGGTTGCTTCACGAAAAAATGGGGAGTCGTGCGATGAAACGTTGGAGTCTTGTGCTTCTGTTCCTTTCTGTCTTGGCTGTGTCCAGCCTGTATGCCGCGGAGCCATCCAAGAGCGCGCTCGAAACAGATCCGGAAGGCTGGGTCGATGTGATGCCGCCTGCCGACCTGAAGGGTTGGTCCCGGGTGGCGGTGCCACCAAGCGACCCGCTCGGCAAGGATCAGTGGCACCTTGATGAAACGGGCAAGATGCTGGTCTGCGAAGGCGACGGCGGGCACGATATGCTGCTGTGCGACCGCGAGTTCGGCGACGCAATCTATCACTTCGAGTTTCGCTACACCAAGGTGGAAGGGAAGACGGGATACAACAGCGGCGTTTACGTGCGCAACAACAAAGATGGCTCCATCTGGCATCAGGCCCAGTTCGGTGATGCGAACGGCGGCTATCTATTTGGCGAGACCCTGGCCGCGGACGGTTCGAAGAAGTTCTTCACCACCAAGGACGAAGTGAAGGAGAACGGCCGCGTAAAGCCCGTCGGGGAATGGAACACGCTCGAGATCACGGCCCGGGGCAGCGTTCTGACCCTATGGGTCAACGGGGCCGTCACCTGCGAAGTC
>JADLCA010000269.1 GCA_020847495.1 Candidatus Hydrogenedentota bacterium
CATGGTGCGCTAGAACCCGTCGTACGGCCGTATGTGCGGGAGGGTAACAGCTCATGCGCACGTGGTCGATTCGGAGACGAGAAGAGATCGAAGATCAGGAGCGCCGGCATCCCTGCCGGCTATTTCAAGAGCCGGCAGGGATGCCGGCGCTCCTGGTAGCGGCTGTGTCAGGGCGAGGAATCACACGGCATTCGTGTGGTACTCTTCGCGCTGTGCGCATGGTTGCGCGGTTTGTAGAGAAGGAGGAGTCATGAGTTTTCGCGCGGACAGGATGAACCAGATCGATTCGAGCGGCATTCGCAAGGTGTTTGCGCTGGCCGCGACGTTGGAGAACCCTATCAACCTGAGCATCGGCCAGCCAGACTACGATGTGGATGATGTGGTCAAGGAAGAGGCGATCGCCCAGATCCGCGCGGGGTTCAACCGGTACACGCAGACCGGAGGTATCGAAGAGCTCAAAGAGGCTACCTCCGCCTACTATCAGCGCCGGTTTGGGGCACCGCTCGAGAATGTCATGATTACCTCGGGCGTGTCGGGGGGGCTCTTTCTCGCGTTGCTTGCGACGGTTAATCCGGGGGACGAGGTCATCTTCGCGGACCCGTACTTCGTGATGTACAAGCACCTGACCAACCTGATCGGCGGGGTCTGCAAGATGGTGGACACGTATCCCCACTTCAAGCTCACGCCCGAGGCGGTGGAGAAGGTCATCACGCCCAAGTCGAAGGTGTTGCTCGTGAACTCGCCAGCGAATCCCACTGGAGTCGCGCTGACGCGCGCGGAGATGAAGGCACTTGCCGAGGTGGCGCGCAAGCATAGGCTGCTGGTGATTAGCGATGACATCTACGATCAGTTCACGTATGAAGGCGAACCGGCCAGCATGGCGGGCTTGTATGAGAACACGATCGTGCTGAATGGGTTCTCGAAGATGGCGGCGATGACCGGCTGGCGCGTGGGGTATGCCGCAGGTCCGAAGGATCTGCTGAACGAGATGAACACCTTGCAGCAGTACACGTTCGTGTGCGCGCCGTCGTTTGCACAGAAGGCCGCCGTCAAGGCGCTTGACCTGGATCAGCACGCGCGGATCGACGCCTACCGGCGCAAACGCGATCTCATCTACAACGGGCTGGTGTCGGCGGGATTCAAGGTCACGAAGCCCGGCGGCGCCTTTTACATCTTTCCAGAAGCGCCGGGCGGGGATGGAGACGGGTTCGTGAAGCGCGCCATCGAAAGCAGCGTCCTGGTGATTCCAGGATCGGTGTTCAGCGAGCGTTCCACGAACTTCCGGATCAGTTTCGCGGCGGAAGACGCCACCATCGAACGGGGCATTGAGGTACTTTCCGCACTGCGCGCATAGTCTCGAATTACCGTTGGGTCAAGCGTTCTGCCGCGAGAAGAGGCGAGCCACCGTCGAGTAGCGCGTGCTCCCCGCGACGTCAAGCGGTGTCCTGCCGTGAATATCGTGGGCGAGGGGATCGGCGCCCAGGCCAATCAGAAGCTGCGCCATAGTGCGGTAATCATCATCGGCAGCCTCGTGGAGCGGCGTCCAACCGAGCTTGTTTTGGGAGTTGATATCGGCCCCGAACTCCGCGAGGAGCGAAACCATCTTCTTATGGCCGGTGCGCACGGCCAGCAGGATGGCGGTGTCCCCGTAGTTGTCTCTCGCGTTGACATCCGCCCCGCGGTCGAGGAGGAGGCGCGCCACGGGAAGACAACCGAATTCCGCAGCCACAAGGAGAGGCGTGAACCCGTCTTCGTCTCGCGTATCGATTAGCAGGGGGTTATGGTCGAGGAGTTCACGGACGCGTACGACGTCTCCTGTGAGCACCGCTTCGTGTATACGAATGGTCAGAGTATCCGCCATGGCCACCCTCCATTCAGTCACCAGCTTCCCCGGAGTGCAGCCCGCACATCGGTATTGTACCCCCGACGTCTCGATTTGGGCAACGACTTTTGTTGGAGCGGATAGCATTTTTGCGCGTAGTGTCAAGTGTTGGACGAAGGACACAGGCACGACTTTAATCCACAAAGTTCTCATGCATTTTGCATGCATCCAATGTCGCGCTTCGCGGACCTCGTGTGCTACACTTTAGGACAATGCAAACAACACTTTCGCTCAACGATTTGTATAAGCCTGTCCAGCAGGAACTTGAGGAAGTTCGTGCACGGGTGGGCGATCTTTGGCAAGATGCCCTGCGGCTCGTCCATGGCAACGACGCGCCCCGCCCCCCAGTCGGCGGGAAGATGCTGCGCCCGGCACTTTGTCTGCTGTCCGCTGGCGCGAGTGGCGCCAAAGACACGGCAAGTTTCGTGCCGCTGGCGACGGCAATGGAACTACTCCACCTTGCTGCGCTGGCTCACGACGACGTGATCGATGGGGCCGACCTGCGGCGCGGCGTGCGCTCCCTGAACGCGTTGTGGGACAACCACACCGCGGTGCTGGGCGGGGATTACCTGGTGGCACGCGCGATCAATATCATGAGCTGTTACGATTCGTGCGCGGTGATCACGAGCGCGATCGATTCGGTGCGCCAAATGGCCGAGGGGGAACTGCAGAACTTCGGACTTGGCCGCGATCACTACTCGATAGAAGCGTGCATCAGCCTCGCACGTCAAAAGACGGCGAGCCTGTTCGCCGTGACCTGCAGCACGCCGTCCTGCCTGATTCCCGGCGCATCCGGCGATCCGTTGTACGCGTATGGCATGGCGCTTGGAATCGCCTTCCAACTGGTGGACGATCTCCTTGACCTCACGCAGAAGACGGAAACTCTCGGGAAACCGGCCCTAGGCGATATCGTCGAAGGGAAAAAGACTGTCCCCATCCTGTACATGCGCGAAGCGCTCGACGACGAGGGCATCGCACGGCTCGAAGACATGAAGGGTGGAGAGTTGGTCGACGCTGACCGCGCGTGGGTGGCTGAACTGCTTGAGAGCAGTGGAGCGCGCGAGAAGACCGAGAGCTTGGCGCGCGAATATGCCGATGAGGCTCGTGCGGCG
>JADLCA010000270.1 GCA_020847495.1 Candidatus Hydrogenedentota bacterium
AAGAGGTGAATGGGGACCTACTCGGAAGGAGCCTCAAGAGGTGCTTTGCACACGATGGACACGGGCGAGGACGTCTGCGTGCGTGCTGGCAGCACCCCTTAGGGAGACGGCCTCGGGCATCTCTCGGCTCACGGCTATATCAAACGTGTCGAACTCCGGAAAGAACATCCCCCTACACCCCCTTCAAAGGGGGACCTGTGCAACACTCAAGTGTTGCAGCAATTGCATCCTCTAGGCCCGAAGGGCCCTCTTGGGTCCCCCTTTGAAGGGGGCATGCACGAAGTGCCGAGGGGGATGTTCTTCTCCCCCGCCTCAACCGCGCGCATGTTTCCCAATCGCCCTCTTCGAGAAATTCTCCGTGATCATTTGCACCCGCGCATCCGGTCCATGCGGACGCCCGAAGTGCGAGTACGGCAGCATATGACCCGGCGGACTGCTGAGTCCCTGCGCCCACCAGATCGTCGACGCATTAAACACCCAGTTGCCCTTCGGCCCCGGATACAAGGTGGCCGTCCAGTGCGCGGTCTCATCGCTGCCGTTGATCGACGTGCCTTCGGCCACGACCTTCAACCCTTCGATGGGCGCGGGTTCACCGTGGAACTCCCATCCCACCAGGCCGGGGATGCGGTCTCCATTCTTCATGCCCGTGCCGTCGAAGAGCCAGGACGACGCGTCCGACACGATCCAGTCGCCCGACCCGTTGAAGGGCATGACGGAACGCGCGCCGATCAAGGTCCGTTCGTCGGGACCTTCCATCGTGAAGGGACCCATGATCTTCGCTTCCGCTTCGCTCATGCCGCCGAAGCACCCGCCGCGCGTGAGGATCCGGTTGAGCCGGCCATCCGTGCTGGGCGTCGTCGGCGTGACGAAACAACAGGTGTTGCCGGAGAGAAACGCCACGTTCACGCCCGCATCCACCGCGGCCTTCACGTGATTGAATTGCTCGAGGCTCCAGTACTCATCGTGTCCCACAGAAAGGAAGGCTTTCGCGCGCAAAGCGCACGCGGCATCCGCATGCACGTCGGTGTTGGAGCAATACGTGACGTCGTAGCCTTCCTTCTCCAACCAGTACGCCAGCGGAAACTCCCACAACAGGAATTCGCCGGAACCCTGCGACAACGGCGCATCGAGGATCTGGCAATACTTGCCGTAGGGACGGTCGTAGCTCACGCGGATGCCGGACTTCAGCGCCCACGGGTTCTCCCCGTCATCGTACAACGAGAAATTGTCCGGCCAGCGGTTGTAGGCCTGCCACGTGTTATCGCTGCACTGGAAGAGGACGTCCGCCTCGCGATCATCGCGCACGATGAAGATGACGTAGCTCTGCCAGCGGTCATTGACGAGGCTGAGCTTACCCAGGTACACGCCGCTGACCCAATCCTCTGGAATCGTCAACGACGCGCACGGCGTCCACCGGCATTCGCGCAGGCGCTCCTCGCCCACCGGCGGGTCTTCCTGCACGACGCCGTCAAACGGACCCAACGTCGTGAGGTGCCGCGCGCCCGCGCCGCCGTAATACCCCATCCGATACAGATCGATGGTAAACGGGACTGACCCCGTCTTTTGCGGAGGCCCCGCGGAGCGAAACACGGGGTCTGTCCCTTGCCCGCCATCGACCGGGACTGACCCCGTCTTTTGCGGAGGCCCCGCGGAGCGAAACACGGGGTCTGTCCCTTTTCCGTCAGGCCTCACGCTCACCATGAAGTCCAGTGACTCGCCCGCGCGCACGCTCGCCTTGGACACAGACCCTTCAATCCACGGACACCGGTACTGCGTGTCCGGGTCCACGCGCGTGTACGTCAACTGCCAATCCGTCGTGCCCGGCTTCTCGTTCTCCCTGCGAATCAGATCCCGGCGTGCCGCTTGCACGACGCCTTGCTCGCCCGTCCCCGCCGCCAGCGCCGACGCAATCCCCGCCGCCGCCGCGCCCTTCAAGACACTCCGCCGGCTCATCTCACCCATCGGAAGAAACCTCCAGACCCCAAACACACGATTCGTTCGGGGAAACACCGTCAATTTGGTTGGACCTTGCAGCAGCCTGTCAACGAGAGACTTGCTTTGTAGCACGGATGGACAGGCAGTTTCCATTGTCTATGGCGCTGCCGCGTGGAACAATTCTCATAAACGAAATGTGTGCTACAATAGGGGCGAGTCAAAAGATGCCTGATCTGCTTGGACATGATGTGGGGGAGTTTCTGCCGTGGATTCGAGGAAATTTGGCAAGCTGGCTGTATTCACGATGGTAGGTGCATTTATAGCCGCTGCGATCTATTTTGTGCTGGCATTTGGCGCACTTGGCGCGCTTCAATCTCGATCAGGGAGATCACCTGAATCCTACCTCGGGATTGCCTTCCTTATCTTGTTGCCTTCTGCGCTTCTGATCGGAAGTGCAGTGACTGGTTTTCTGAGCTATCCTCACGTGCAAACAAAACTGGGCTTTCTGGGCGTCACTCCGGGCCTCTATATGTCGCTTTGCATACTCTTCTCAAACGTCGTGATGGCAGGCCCCGAATTTGCAGTAGGCATGCTCTTGCCAGCCCTGCTGTGGACCTTACTCTCGCTAGCCGGTGTTGGACTGGGCGCTTACTTGAATTCACGACGCAAAACCGTAGGTAATGATAGTTGACGCTTTGAATGTAAGGAGGCACATTAGCAATGCTGAGCAGAAGACAACTTCTGCATTCTTCCATGAAGTATCCACTTGCGCAAGCGCTTCTCTGCCTGCTCGCATTCTGCGGCTGCACCTCGCTCACGGGTGGACATGGAATGGACCCACGCTCAGCCGAAATCGAAGAAGGCCTTCTGCTGGACGTCCAGGGGCTTTTTGGCGGATGGGATGTGTGGGTTGGGGCCCAGGGGGACGCCTATTCCCGCTCTGTCACTCCGCCGGATCGCGGTCAACACGGATTGCAGGAAGTGCGGTATAAGTTCGCGCTGTCCGCGGAGGAGCGCGCCGCGCTGTTTGACCTCATCCGAAAAAACGACTTCTTCAATATCATCATGAGAGAGCGGCCCGGCATTCCCGACGAGGCACGTCCGGCGATCTGGGTGAAGACCGCCAGCGGCTCGCGACTCGTGTCCAAGTGGGCGGGCGTCGAGAACGAGGATTTCGACGCCATCTGGGCGTTTCTCCTGAATCTGACGCCGAGCGGCGAGAAGGACACCGAACTCTACCGCGGCGACTTCGATTGGCAATGGCAACCGGATGGCTTCACGGAGCGCGAACTGCTTTTGAAGCAGATCCCGTATTAAGGGGCTGTCTCGCAAGCAGGACACCATCGGCGTGACGTTGAAGGTGCGAGGTTTGTCCTTTCGGTTACGAGGAGACGCGACTCTACCCAAAGTAAGGAGGAGCACTTCGGTATTTGTCTTAGCTTCGTGCCCTTCGCGGTGCACGTGCTCTTGCTCTCTGCTCCGCTACGCCAATCGAAGAGGTATGCGTCGTGTCGCACCTTCAGCGCTCAAGATTGGGAGGGGTGTCGTGTACCCAGGGCGCCGCTTCGCTCTGCCCTGGGCTAGTATGGCGCCGGCCCTTCAGGCCTCAAGAGGGACCGGACGCAGTCTCGGCAAATCTCCCTTCCCTATTGGTGTTCATTCGCGTTCATTGGCGTTCATTCACGTTCGTTCGCGTTCATTTGCGTACTTCTACACTATCTGCGTGCATCTGCGCCATCTGCGGACAATGCTCTTCCTTGGTTGCGGCTCTGCCGCGCTGTGATTCTCCGCGTCTTTGCGTTGAGGTGTTCTCCAACCACGTGCGAGACGCCCGTACCCCCTTGTTGAATCTCTTTCCTTGAGTCGAAATCATCGGTGCAATTGGTGGACAACTCTCTTCATTGCTTTGCGGCCGCGCCGCGTACCGCCGATATGCGGGGGTCCTGCCATTTGTGTTATAGTCGAGCGATTTTCTCAACACACGGAAATTGCATGAAACTCGCATTGCAGATAGCCGTCAGCATCCTCGTCGCCTTAGGCCTGATGTGGCTCTTATTCCGGGGCGTGGAGTGGCATGAACTGCGGGCATCGCTGCAAAAGATGCATCCCGCGTGGCTCCTCCTGGCCCAAATCCCGATCTGGGTCAGCTTCTGGCTGCGCATCCTGCGGTGGAAGTACATCGTGCGCGCGGTGCATCCCGCGACCTTCCGGAGCATGTTCAGCGCGACCCAGCTCGCCTTTCTCGTGAACTTCACCATCGGCCTTCGCCTCGGCGAGATCGTGCGGCCATTGGTGCTCAGCCGCCTGAGCAAGATGCCCTTCTCGAAAAGCCTCGCGGTGTGCGCGCTCGACCGCGTGACGGACCTTGTCGGCCTGATGGCGGTCATGCTGGTGGCCGTGTTCGCGTACCGGCCCGAGAAGGACATCGTGCTTCCCGCCGGCATCTTCGGAATCGATCATCCGCCGTCCATATCGGCGAGTCTCATCGTCGTGGGTGGCGAAGGCACGACGGTGGTGTTATTGGTTCTGATCGTGGTGCTGGTCCTGTTGTATCTGAACCAGGAGCTGGTGCTGCGCCTCACGCAGCGCGTGGTGGGCGCGGTCTCCAAGCGGCTGGCCGACTGGGTGTGCCATCTCTTCGCCCAGTTCGCGGGCGGACTTCACGTGTTCCGGTCCGCAGGCGACATGACGAAGAGTCTCTCCTTCTCGATGCTGACGTGGGTCTGCTTCCTGCTAAGTTACGTGTGCTTCATGCAGGCGTTCGGCATGGACTGGCCGTGGTACGCACCCTTCGTCACGCAGACCGTGCTGGCGTTGTTTGTCAGCGCACCAGGCGTGCCCGGGATGCTGGGCCAGTTCCACATACCCATCGTTGGCGGCCTGTTGATGACGGTGCCCGGTGTGCCGCTCTCGGACACGATCGCCTTCGCGATCGTCGCGCACGTGGCCAACATGATCCCCATTACCATCCTGGGGCTGTATTCACTTTACCGGGAAGGGTTCGGCTTCATGGAGCTGAGCAAAGAGAGCGTGGAAGTGGAACACGAAATCCTCGCCGCCGACTAGTTTCTCTCCCGCAGTCCGCCTCCAGGTTGAGTACGTCTGCACAGAGGCTGAAATACGCAGCAAGTAGACAGTCCAGAGAGCACGTCTGCCTGAATTCTCCTTGTCCCGGAGTGAAGGCAGGGCAATGGAATGGGATACCGCCACGCGGCGGCGTGGCGGTGCCACAAGGACGCACACGGACGCGATACCGTCGCTTGGGATATTCTCCGGGGCTTTATCTGCGCACATCTGCGTCATCTGCGGACTCATCCTCTCGCCTTCCTCCCGGTATGGGCTAAACCGGCGCGACACTGATAACAACGAATGCGTCATTGTCCCGCTGGACTCTTTGGATTACACTTTATACAAGACTCTGGTTGACACTGAGAAACACGTATGTTGCTGAGTGATCTTGCAAAACGAATCCGGTCCCAGAGGGAAAAGCGCGGCCTGAAACAGCAGGACGTTGCCAACGCCCTCAATGTGAGCCCGCAGGCCGTCTCCAAATGGGAGCGAGGCGAGAACGCGCCGGACATCGCGGTGCTGACGTCGCTCACGAAGCTCCTGGGGGTGTCGGTCGACTGGCTCCTTGGTGCCCACGACGAAGCGCGCGACGTCTTCGAGGGCAGCGTGCTGGTGACTAGTGTATCCGGAGCCTATGAAAAGTCGCTGCATATGCGCGCCCGCGACTTTGCGATTTGGGCCAACGGGCTCTTCTACCAGTTGACGGAAGTGACACTCCGGCACGACGGCGTGCCGGTCAAGTACATGGGCGACCAGTACCTGGCCTTTTATTCGGGCAGCACCCATCGTGAGCGGGCCGTGGCGGCCGCGCTTCAGTCCAAGGCGCTTGTGGGCGAAGGGCTCCGGGTGGGCCTCAGTTCCGGCGAGATCTACCTGGGTTCGGTAGGGCATCCGGACTACGCGCGGCCCGACATCATGGGCCAGACGGTGAATATCGCCTTCCTGACGGTGGACTGGGCGCAGCGCAACACGAAGAGCGGCATCGCCGCGCCGAAATCGATGCTGGCCGGCCTGTCCGTGGACGCCGTCACGGGCAAAGCGATCAAGGTGAACTTCCTGGGCATTGAACGCCCGGTGGAATTGTGCGAGCTGATACCGCGCACGAGCGCGCCCAAACCCAAAACAAGACGCAGCCAGGCTGCGAAATAACGGAGGATACGACGAGATGACTCCAGCCACACTGGAAACTCAAACCGACTTCAAGGTCGCCGATCTCACCCTGGCCGACTGGGGCCGCAAAGAGATTGATATGGCCGAGAAGGAGATGCCGGGACTCATGGCCATCCGCGAGCGGTATGCGAGCAAGCAGCCGCTGGCGGGGTACCAGGTGATGGGCTCCCTGCACATGACCATTCAGACGGCCGTGCTGATTGAGACGCTTGCCGCGCTGGGCGCCGACGTGCGCTGGGCAAGCTGCAACATCTTCTCGACCCAGGACCACGCTGCGGCGGCCATCGCGAAGGCGGGGCATCCGGTATTCGCGTGGAAAGGCGAAACCCTGGAAGAGTACTGGTGGTGCACGCTTCAGGCGCTGACGTGGGCGGACGGAACGGGTCCGCACCTGATCGTGGACGACGGCGGCGACGCCACGCTCCTGATTCACCGCGGTTACCAGTTCGAGGAGACCTTCACAAAGACCGGCAAGTTGCCGGAGGTCTGCACGGACAACCAGGAGATCGAGATCATCGACCGCCTGCTCCACCACGTCCACGCCGAAAGCCCCACTAAGTGGCACGAGTATGTGGAGCGCTGGATCGGTGTGTCCGAAGAAACGACCACCGGC
>JADLCA010000271.1 GCA_020847495.1 Candidatus Hydrogenedentota bacterium
CGCAATCCGAGGCCGACGAGTCCCTGGGCGCGGAACTCGCCGCGCTGGATAGCCAGCTTGGCGAACGGCTCGACCGGCTCGAAATTACGAGCCTGTTCAGCGATCCCCGCGATGGCAACAACGCGATCATCAACATCCATCCCGGCGCGGGCGGCACCGTATCCTGCGACTGGGCGGAGATGTTGTACCGGATGATCACGCGCTGCTGCGAGCGCCACGAGTTCACCGTCGAGGTGATGGACTACCAGGAGGGCGATGAAGCAGGCCTGAAAAGTGCCACGATCATCGCGGAAGGCCCCTTCGCCTATGGCAACCTGAAGTCCGAGGCGGGCGTGCACCGGCTCGTGCGGATTTCGCCCTTCGACGCGAACAAGCGCCGGCATACTTCCTTCGCCGCGATTGAAGTGGTGCCGCAGGTGGACGACAGCATCAACATCGAGATCAAGGAAGACGAACTGAAGATGGACGTCTTCCGTTCGAGCGGGCCCGGCGGGCAGAAGGTCAACAAGACGAGTTCCGCGGTGCGCCTGACGCACCTGCCCACGGGGCTCGTCGTCGCGTGCCAGATCGAGCGGTCGCAGCATCGCAACCGGGCCGTCGCCCTGCAGATGCTGAAGGCAAAACTCTACGACGTCGAAATGCAGAAGAAGGAAGCGGAGCGGATCGCCCTGCGGGAAGGCCAGGCGGAAGCGGCTTGGGGCAGCCAGATTCGCAGCTACGTGCTGCATCCGTACCAGCTCATCAAGGATCATCGCACCGACACCGAGACCGGCAACGTGGATCGTGTGCTGGACGGCGATCTGGATTTGTTTATTGCCAGTTTTTTGAAATGGAAACTCGAGAGGAAAGGCCGGAACTAGCGCTATGACCGAGGAGCACCATTCAACCGAGCAGGATTTGAAACGCCACCGCATGGAGAAACTTGAGCGCATTCGCGCCCGGGGCGATGAACCGTTCAAGTACGCGTTTGCGCGGTCGAGCGGTATTGGCGCGGCGCGCGCCGCGTTCGAGGCGGCGGAAAGCGCTTGCGCCGATCCCGCGGAAGCCAAGGTGCCTGCCACGCTCGCGGGACGCATGGTGTCGTTTCGCGATCACGGGAAGAGTGCGTTTGCCGACATCCGTGACGAGAGCGGCCGCATTCAGGTCTACTTCAATGCGAAGACGCTCGGCGACGAGGCGTTCGCGACGCTGGCCGATCTCGATCTCGGCGACTTCATCGGCGCTTCCGGCGAAGTGCACCGCACCCGCAAGGGCGAGATCACGCTGTTCGCGACGTCTTACGAGCTGCTGACCAAGTCGATGCGCGCGCTGCCGGAGAAGTACCACGGGTTGACGGATGTGGAGACGCGCTACCGTCAGCGTTATCTCGATCTCGTCGCGAATCCGGAAGTGCTCGACACGTTCCGCAAACGCGTGCAGCTTATCTCGGCGATGCGCGCCTGGCTGACCGGGCGCGGTTTCCTGGAAGTGGAAACGCCGATGCTCCATCCCATTCCCGGCGGGGCGACGGCGCGGCCGTTCATCACGCATCACAACACGTACGACAGTGAGCTGTATCTGCGCATCGCTCCGGAGTTGTATTTGAAGCGCTGCATCGTCGGCGGATTCGAGAAAGTTTTCGAGATCAACCGGAACTTCCGCAACGAAGGCGTCGACACGCGTCACAATCCCGAGTTCACCATGATGGAACTCTACGAGGCCTACCAGGATTACATGGGATTGATGGACGAAACGGAGGAACTGTTCGTCGCGGTGATCGAAGCGGTCACGGGCGGCACCGAGTTTCCGTACCAGGGCGACGTCATTGACGCGACGCGTCCGTGGAAGCGTATCAAGCTCTTTGACGCAATACGCGAGTACGCGGGCGTCGATCTTGAATCGACCCGCGACCGCGACGAGGCGGCCGCCTTGGCGAAGAAGGCGGGCGTCGAGGTGGACCCGGCCATGGGGTATGGGAAGATCGTGGATGAAGTCATGAGCGCGCGCGTGGTGCCGCACCTCACGCAGCCGACGTTTCTCTACGACTATCCCATCGAGATTTCGCCCCTGGCCAAGAAGAAGCGCGGTAACCCCGCGTTGACTGAGCGGTTCCAGGCCTTCATCGGCAAGCTGGAGATGTGTAATGCGTTCTCCGAGTTGAACGACCCGATCGACCAGCGCGAGCGCTTCATGGACCAGCTCAAACAGCGCGAGCGCGGCGACGAGGAAGCGCAGCATCTCGACGAGGACTTCATCACCGCGCTCGAAGCCGGCATGCCGCCAACGGCGGGTCTCGGGATCGGCATCGACCGGCTCGCCATGCTGCTTACGGATTCGGCCTCCATACGTGAAGTGATTCTGTTTCCCTTGCTGCGGCCGCTCTGATGCAACCCGGCGGTCCCTGGAAGGAATACTCGACGGATGCGATTTGAAGCCTACGTGGCCCTGCGGTATTTGCGCGGCAAGCGCAAGAGCCGCTTCGTAAGCCTCATCACCCTGATCTCGGTGGCCGGGGTGAGCGTGGGCGTCATGGCGCTGCTCGTAGTCATGGGCGTGATGACGGGGTTTGACGAGGAACTCACGGCGTCCATCATGGGCAACAACGCGCACCTCCAGGTATTCGACCCGTTTGGCAACACGCTGGAAGATCCCGATGCCGCCATCGCGGAGTTACGGGAGAACTTCCCGGAGGTTCTCGCCGCGAGTCCTATCATCAGCATCAAGGCGGTCATGCGCCGGAGCCAGACGACGGCCCAGGACTATGAGGCCGGTTTTGTCATCGGCATCGACCCGGAGCGTGAAACGCAGGTCACGCAACTAGCCGACAACCTCACCAAGAAGCGTGGGCGCCAGATGGGCGCGGGCGCGCTCCCAGGCAAGGACGAGATCGTTCTGGGCTGGGTGCTCGCCAACAACATCGGGGTCTACATCGGCGACCAGGTCGCCGTCATCACGCCCAGCGACAGCCCGTCGCCCTTCGGGCGGATTTCCATGCAGGCCAAGTGGCTCACCGTGAGCGGCATCTCCCAAGCGCAAATGCAGGAATTCGATTCGGTCTACGCGTATGTAACCCTGGAAACCGCGGAGCGCATCCGCGGCCAGAAGGGCGTCGATGCGGTCCACTGCACGCTGAAGAACCCGATCGAAGCG
>JADLCA010000272.1 GCA_020847495.1 Candidatus Hydrogenedentota bacterium
AGTTAGGCAGCGAGTGCCAATGGTTCGTTGGCATTTAGATTGTGATCGGCTTTTTACGAGGCCAACCGATCAACCTCGGCACGCAGCCCACGCTTCTTCACCCCCGTCGAAACCATGTCGCCCCCACTTAAAAGGGTCACCATCGGCGATGAGTGGAGAGCCGTGTGGCTCAAATCACTTATGCTATTATGCCACATCGACCCGGTTCGTTGCTAGATACATGCCGGGTCATCTTGTGGAAGGATATGCGTACCATGACGTTTCGCGAAGATCGCTATGAACGGATGCAGTACCGGCGTTGCGGGCGCACGGGACTCATGCTGCCGATGGTGTCCCTGGGGATGTGGCACAATTTTGGCACCCACGCCGGCCATGACGCCTGCGTCGCCATGATGAAGACGGCGTTCGACCTGGGCATCAATCACTTCGACCTTGCCAACAACTATGGCCCCGAACCCGGCAGCGCCGAGGCGCGGGTGGGCAAAATCCTGCGGGACGAGTTCCGCACGCATCGCGATGAACTCATCATTTCGACCAAGGCGGGTTACCGGATGTGGCCGGGGCCCTACGGGGAATGGGGGAGCAAGAAGTACCTCGTCGCGAGTCTCGACCAGTCGTTGAAGCGGATGGGACTCGACTACGTCGACATCTTCTATTCGCACCGACCCGATCCGGACACGCCGTTGGAGGAGACGCTGGGCGCGCTCGATCTCATCGTGAAGCAGGGCAAGGCACTCTATGCGGGCGTGAGCAGCTACCGTGGCGCATATTTCGTTCGCGCGAACGAGATTGTGAAACAACACGGTTGGACGCCCATCACGATTCACCAACCGCTCTACAACATGCTCGACCGCTGGATTGAGACTGACCTCCTGGAGTACACGGATTCGTATGGCGTGGGCGTGATCGTGTTCAGTCCGCTGGCCCAGGGGCGCTTGACCAGCAAGTATCTCGATCCCGCGAACCCCATTCCGGAGAACAGCCGCGCAGCCGATCCGGACGGATTCCTGAAGGCTGAAGAGGTTACACCCAACATCGTGCGCGGTGTGCGGCGGCTCGCCAAGCTCGCCGAAGCGCGCGGACAGACCGTGGCGCAGTGCGCCATCGCGTGGACCTTGCGCGATCCGCGCGTGACCAGCGCCGTCATCGGCGCCCGCAACCCGGAGCAGATCATCGATTGCGCCGCGGCCCTGCGCAACATCAGTTTCTCGCTCGAGGAACTCGCGGAGATTAACAAGCTGTGGCTGGACTGATACGCGGCGGAGCCGCGCGGAAATGAAGAGGTTGTCTCCACAGATTACAGCGGTTTGCGCAGGTTAGGAAGGCCAAGCATTTTGAGGCCCGCCTCTGCGTTGGGGTTTCCGCAAACCACGGGCGAGACGCCCGTTCCCCCTTAGCTCATTCCCCCTTGTTGGTCTCTTTTCTAGAGCAGTGCTATTGGCGAAATCGGTGGAAACGTCTCTTGGTTTGGTAGCGGGATTGAAGAGCCGGCAGGGATGCCTGCGCTCCTGGCAATGCCATGCTATTACGTCCAGCCTTCAACCGGGATATCCCGTTATCCTGATCCGGTTCCTTTTACCATGACGAGACAACAGGAGTGGTTCCGACTCACGGAAACCGCGTGGCACTCCAGGTGCCGTGGATGCCGGTATCGTCGCCGGCGGTCTGCACCCAGGTGCCGGACATGAAATCGTCTACGTAGATGGTCCCGGTGAGGAGATACTGATTTGGGCCGTTGTCCTGGTAGATGACGATATCGTTGGGGCTGGTCATTACCCAGGTGAGGTTACCCGCGAGGGTGCCGTTGCCGAGGTTGGTTTGTTCGATGGTACCGTTTAGGCGGATGTTCCAGCGGACTGAGCCGTCGAGGGCGTCTTCGATGTAGTCCCAAGTGCCAAGGACGGACGGCGGGGTATTCTCCGGGCAGCCGCTGAGCAGGGCCGCGGCGGACAGGGTCAGTGCCAGTGCGAGGAATCGTGTGCGGTGCATGATGGTGTCTCCCCCTGGCTCTCGCGTCGCGAGAGCGGGTATGGCCCCGGATGCGCCGGGGACCTGGGTCTATGGTAGTGCGAGCGTGCGGGGCGATCAATTCGAGGGAGAATTGGACGGACCGGACGGGTCAGACTGACCGGAAGACGACAGGCGAGGGCGCCTGTCCCACACGCGCCTGTCCCACATGCGCCTGTCCCACATGCGAAGATGCTGCCCAAGCCGCGCGCCCTGAGTCGCGGGAATTGAATAGCCGGGGGCCCGTGGCGTCTAATGCAGCGAACTCACAGTCGCCGGCCGCGTTAGCGGCGCGATGCGGCGCGGGGCAACCAGGAAGAACTGGCGCAGACCCCGCGTTCTGGGAATCGAGGAGAACGGCTCTATGAGTGTTGCGTTGGAGAGTGTCCTGCGCTATGAAGAGGTGTCCGGGCCTGAGGAGGCGGACGCCACGGGTGGGGTGCGCCCGTCGGAGGGCGACTCCGGCCTGGTCAGCCGAGCGCAGTCGGGCGATTTCCGGGCATTTGAAGAGCTGGTGCGTCGCTACCGAAACGATGTGTACGCACTGGCCTACCATTTTGTACGGAACCGGGAAGAGGCTTGGGATGTGTCACAGGAAGTATTTATCAAAGCGCATCGGTCCCTTGGCCGGTTTCGGGGTGATTCGAGTTTCAAGACATGGGTCTTGCGCATTACGGCAAACCAGTGCAAGGATTTTTTGAAGAAACGGCGCCTTGACACCGTCTCTTATAATGACGCATTGGAGGCGGAGCACGCGGCCAGCCCAATCCTGGGCCCGGAACATGCGGTCGAAGCGAAGGAACTGGGCGAGGCCATAACGACGGCTTTGGGCCAGTTGCCATTTAAGCATCGAACAGCCTTCGTGTTACGCGAATTTGAAGGGTTGACGTACGATGAGATGGCGCGGGTCATGGGGTGCAATCTGGGCACGGTCATGAGCCGCTTGCACCACGCGCGCAAAAAACTGCAGCATAGTCTCCAGCGCATGGGGTTTGCCGGAGGATAAGGCAATGAACAAGTGGCAACGAGAGGTCGCGCGCCGGTTTGACGGCGAAAGCGATGTGCAACCGATGGCACCCAGTGCTGAAGCTCTCGCCTATGAGGCTTCCCTGCGGCAACTGCGGGAAGGCGCAAAGCTCGCCGCGTACCGGCCCGAGATCGCCGATGCGCAATTCCCTTCGTTCATGGAAGGCATCCGGGAGAGCATCGAAGCGCCCCGGCGTCATCACCGCGGGTTCTGGGCCGTGCTGTCGTTGAGCACGGCTGCGTTGCTCGTCGCCCTATCGGCGTTCCTCGTGTTTGGCGGCGGCCCCGATAAATCGGTGACAACCCAGGTTGAGGCGGCCACAACTGAGATTCCCGGCGCTACGGTCGAGAAATACACCAACGAGGATGGAACCGCGGTGGTCTGGGTGAGCACCGCGCAACGGGATTTGCTGTGAGCATAGCGGGGGTGGCCATCGTTCTGGCCGTGCTGGTGGGTAGCGCGGACCAGGCGCTCGAAGGCCCGGTGACGTTTTCCTTGGTGCCGGTACAGGCCACCAAGGAGAATCGTCCCGCCGGGGAGAAGTCGTTTGGGGAAGGCTTGGAGAGCTTCCGCACTTCCCTGGAAAAACTGCCCTTTGATACCTTCAAGAAAGTGAAATCGGATAAGGCATCCGCAACCGCCAATAAGGAAGCGCGAGTTCCCATTTCCGCACGTTATACCCTCACGGTAACACCTTTGGCCAAGGACGGCGAGGGTAGGGTCAGGGTGAAGGTATGCGTGGAAGAAAAGGCCGAGCGCGAAGGCAAGAAGGTCGTGCGGAAAGCCGTAGACACTACGGCCGCTCTTGTGCCGGGCGAGCATCTGCTCTTGGGCGGTCCTTCGATGGACGAAGGGCGGCTAGTCATCTTCATCGCGGTGGAAAAAGAGAAGTAGCGCTTCTCTGCTTAGCCTCCTGCCTTCGGCGGTATCCCTCCCAATTCATGAGTTTCCCAAGACTTGCGCGATTTGAACTGGTGACAAAAAACGTCAAGTAATTCCCTTTTGGGAACTGCTTTGCCCTGCACGCATAGGCCTATGCACACGCCCCATTCGCGCCTAACCTAATAATTTCAAATACCTTAGCGACTAACCACTCTCCGTTGGCACGGCGATTGCCCTTCCATGTTCCGAAAGTTGAAGGGAACGGGTCGGCCTTGGTGGGCCGCCCGAGGATTTGAGGAAGGTCTTGGAACTCAGGAGGGTTGTGTAATGAAAACTCTTTCGAAGAAGTCCGGTTTCACGCTGATTGAGTTGATGATCGTGGTCGCGATTATCGCGATTATCGCGGCGATTGCCATTCCGAACCTGCTCCGCTCCCGCATGAGCGCGAATGAAGCGGGCGCGGCAGGCGCCATGCGCACGATTTCGACGGGTGAAGTGGCGTTCCAGACGGCCGCGTTCGTGGACACGGACACGGACGGCGTGGGC
>JADLCA010000273.1 GCA_020847495.1 Candidatus Hydrogenedentota bacterium
GGGGCGGACGTTCGCGACGAACGGTCCGATGCTGTTGCTGAAGGTGAACGGGCAGCATCCGGGGAGCGAGATCAAGCTGCCGGCGGGCAAGCATTCGCTGAAGATCGACGTGGCGGTCCAGTCGCACCTGCCGGTGAGCAACACGGAACTGGTGGTGAACGGAAGAGCGGTCTCGCCGGTTCCGAAGACGCTGACGGTGAGCGAAAGCGTCTGGATCGCGGCGCGCACGAAAGGCCCCTGGGATCGCATGGTGCTCAACGACGGAGAACTGCGGGCGCACACCAGCCCGGTGTACGTGAAGGTGGGCGAGCAGCCCATCGCCAACCAGGCGGACGTGCAGTTTTGGCTGGAGTGGATCGATAAGCTGACCGCGCGGACAGCCGAGCGCGGCCGGTTTTCGTCCGAGCAGCGGAAGCAGGAAGTGCTCAACCTGTTCCGCAAGGGACGCGCGGTGGTGGCGGCGCGGCTGGCCACGCGATAATCACTGTCATGGTGCGCCTGCTGCCTGCTATTCTCTTGCTCGGGATGAATCTCTCCGCGGCCGTGACGATCAGTAAGACCGCCTGGAAAGGGTGGCCCAACTGTTACCGCATCACCAATGGCGAGGTGGAACTGATCGTCACCTCCGACATTGGCCCGCGCATCATGCGGTACGGCTTCGTGAACGGGCAGAACCTGATGAAGGAGTTCAGCGAGCAGTTAGGCAAGTCGGGCGAGAAGGACTATCAGTTACGGGGCGGCCATCGCCTGTGGGTGGCGCCGGAAGAACTGGGCACGACGTGGGCGCTGGATAACGCTCCGGTGAAGGTGGAAACGCAGGGGGATACGCTGACGGTGACGCAGCCGGCGGATTCGGCGGGGATTGAGAAGCAGATCATCATCAAACTGGCTTCGACGGGCGGCGCGGTGGAGTTACTCCACCGGCTGCGCAACGCGACGGTGTGGAGTGTGGAAGTGTCGCCTTGGGCGTTGACGATGCTGGCGCAGGGCGGCACGGCGATTACCGGATTTCCGCCGCGGGGCAAGCATCCGGAGGTGTTGCTGCCGACCAATCCGCTGGTGATGTGGGCTTATACGGATTTGTCGGACCCGCGCTGGAAGTTCACGCAGAAATACCTGACGCTGCGCCAGGACCCGAAGAACAACGAACCGCAGAAGGTGGGGTTGTTCAACCCGAATACGTGGGCGGCGTATCTGCTGGGCTCCGACCTCTTCATCAAGCGGACCACGTCCGACCCCACGAAGACATATCCCGACTTTGGCTGTTCGTTCGAGATGTTCACCAACGGCGACATGATCGAGTTGGAGACGCTCGGTCCGTTGACGAAACTCGCCGCGGGCAAGACGATCGAACACCGGGAAACTTGGGATTTACGCAAGGGCATTCGCATCCCCGAATGGACCGACGCCGCGCTGGACGCTATTTTTCAGCCAGCCAGGCAATAAACATTCCGTCGGGTGGAACGTCTTCCCAGTAGGAGATGAACTGCGAGTCGACCGTGCGGCAGTGCCGGCCGAGCAGCTTTTCCAGTTCGCGCCGGTGGAACCAGCGCTCCCATTCCGGGGTTTTGAGTTTGCCCCAGTGTTCGGCGTTCTTGTCGATGATGGCCACTTTGCCGCCGGGGCGGGTGACGCGGCACATCTCGGCGACGGCACGTTCGATGTCGACGGCATGCTCGAGGGATTCCGTGGCATAGACCGCATCGAAGGCGCCGTCGCGGAAGGGCAGCGCGGTCATCGTCGCGGCGCAGGGGGCGAGGGGCGGCTTGACGTAGGCGAGCATCGCGGTGGAGATATCGGTAGCCGTGATTTTCGAGTTGAGCCATTCGCCGGCAAAGACACGGGCGAAGCGACCCTTGCCGCAGCCGACATCGAGGGCGCGTTTGTTGTCCATGGGTCCAAAGAAGCGCAGGAGCAACTGGACATGATAGATGCGCGGATCGATGGTGGACGGGAAGTGCTCCTCGTCCGCGGAGGACTCATCGAAACTGTGACGGATGCGGCGCTCGAGATCCGGCGTGACAGCCGGGGCCGAGCGCCGCAATTTGTCGAGGATCTTGCCGATCACGGACGGGTGAGGAACAGCGGCAGCCCGACCTTGTTGTGATAGGTGGGCCGGTAGCGCTCGGTGTTGTACATGGTCTCGACGTCCACTTTTCTCGGCCCGAGCGCGGGGTCGGGGATCGGGGTGAGTTCGTAGCAGCCGTTGACGATCGAGGTCATGATGCCGCTCTTGCCGTCCTGAATCGCATCGGTCGCCATGCCAGCGAAGGTGGTGGCCACCATCTTGTCGATGAAGTCGGCTTCGCCGGAGCGGAGTTCGTAGGTGAGGTCGCTGATCACGGTCTCTTCGCCGTGCTTCTGGACCTCGACACCGAACGCCTCGCCGACAGACATTTTCTTCCGATGTCCGAATGCGTCGGGTTCGCCATACTCCTGCACCTGATAGCCCTGCCACTCGGCGCCTTCGGAGAGCACAACCATGGAATAGTTGGAGGGGTTGTGGCGCTTGTCGTTGAGCAGCAGTTCGATCATCTTCTCGAGATCGAACTTGTACTCGGGGATCGCGCAGCGGGCGGAGGTGACGAAGGCGGTGTAGAGGGAGGTGTAGCCGGCGTCGCGGCCGAAGACGCGGAAGATGCCGA
>JADLCA010000274.1 GCA_020847495.1 Candidatus Hydrogenedentota bacterium
ATGGCAACCCGTCACGCGGCCAGGGGCTTGCACCCCCGCGATGTCGCTGGCCACGCCTAGTAACGCACTGGCGGAAAGACTTTCTCCCAACGCCGCATCTCCGAAAAGCGGTATCTCGCCGTCCGCATGCAGGATGCGGGACAGAAACCCGCCCATGCGTGAGATGACATCGCGAAGGAACGCCGGCGTATTTTCCTGAGCCGCGAGCGCAATCAGGCAGTCTTCGAGCACCTGACTGTGATACATCGCGCTTCGCTCGTAGTGTCCGCCGTCGGCGAGAATCTGCTCGGCGAGTTCCCGTTCCAGCAACACGGTGCCCGTGCGCGAAGCGGCGGCGCCAGTGCCGCTCTTTGCCCCAAAGAGCGCTCCCGCAACAGTCAGCGCAATCGCGTTCTTCAGCAGGTGGTTGGCACGGATGTCCCATTCCAGACGCTGGAGCAGTGCCGCCGTCTGCAAACCAAAGCTCGCGAGGATATCCTTTGGAGGCGGACCGAACACCGCGAAGGCCTGCGCCCAATTCACAATCCGCGATGACAGAACATAGGCATCCCACGCGAGTGAAGTCCGGAGGGGGTTCTTCTCGATCCAGTCCCGCATCCAATTGAACACAAGGTCTTTGTCTTCGCAGGCGGGCTCATCGGCCGCGGCAACCGCGACGTCGCGTGCAAATCCAAAGGAGTGGAGGTGATACTGCCACAGGCGTGTCGTTCCCTTCGGATACCAGTCGGTACTCGCACGATGCTGCACCGTGTGATTCAGAAAGGTGAACGTGTTGGCGCGTAGCGCGGCCAACCTGCCTTCCTCGGGTGGTTCCCGCCGCGCGACGGCAAGCGCAAAGTCCCGCAAGCGCTCCAGGGCGGAAGGGTCCAGCCCATCGACGTCAACGGCCCGGGGAAGCGGCCCGATCGGGGAAAGCCGCGCGGTGATCGCGTAGCGCAAGCGCCACAACACCTGCGACATCTTGAGATGCCGCACGGTACGCGCATAGCGCAATGCTCTTTCCGCTGGATTCATCGCTTCCCCGTCTATTGCGCGCCCCGGCCCGTGAGCACAATCTTGATGGTGTCCACCATGATACGCAGATCCAGCAGGAGGGACACGTTGCTCATGTAGACCAGATCGTAGAGCAGGCGGTGCTGAGGCGAGGAATCGTAGCGGCCCCACACATGCGAAAGCGATGTCACGCCGGGGCGCACCCGCAATCGCAAAGGAAACAGGGGAACGTCCTGCCGGAATTTCTCGATAAAGTACGGACGTTCCGGACGCGGCCCGACCAGGCTCATATCGCCCTTGAGCACGTTCCACAACTGAGGAATCTCGTCGATACGTTTCCTCCTCAGGAAGCGGCCCACCCGGGTGACGCGCGGGTCCTCCTTGGCCGCCCATTGGGGCCCCGTGCTTTCCTCCGCGTCGTGGCGCATGGACCGGAGCTTGTACATCCGGTACTCACGCCCAAACCGCCCCGACCGCATCTGACTGTAGAAGACGGGTCCGGGCGAATCGAGCTTGATGGCAATGGCCGCAGCCAACAAGAGCGGTGCGGCAAGAACCAGTCCGGCAACGGCCCCCGCGATGTCCATTACGCGTTTGAAGATCGCGTACAGCGGAGACAGCGGACTGTGTTTCAGTTCGATCAGTGGCAGCCCCCCTATTTCATAGAGATCCAGCCGCCCGACCAGGGCCTCGTAGTTGCCGGGAAGCACGTGCGCGACCACGCCCGTGTCTTCGCATGCCTGGATAATCCGCATCATTTCGCGCGAATCGCGGGATAGCGTGTCGCCCAGGAGCAAGACTTCATGAGCGGCGTGAGCGCGTATCAGGTCGGCCAATGCCTCCACTGTCCCGAGGAATGGCACACCGCCGGCCTGCTCGGGCGCATGCGAGTCCGTGGCGACGCATCCGATTACCTTGTGCCCGCTGCGCGAATACTGCGCCAGTTCCTCGGCAAGCGCGCCGACGCTGCCGACCGAACCGCAGGCGAGAACACGCGTTTCAAGCTCGCCTCTGTGGCGGCGCAACCGGGTATACCAGACGCGCCATCCCGGCAATGCAATCGCGCATAGAACACCCGCGGCGATGAAAACCGAACGCCCCACGACACTCGCGTCGGGCGTGTAGTACAAGACATAGATCGTGGAAAGAACAAATGACAGCGCGGTGCCCGTCAGGGAACCCAGTATCGCCGAGAATGCGACATCCGATTCGCTGCGAAGCCGCCGGAAGTCATATGCCTCAAACGCGAAAAGGGCGGCGAGGTGAATCGCAACGAAGGGGCCCAATGCGTATCCGAGCGTCACGAGCGATTCGAACGGCGCGCCCATCCATCCGCGCACGATGCCACTGATGCCAAACGCATAGACGATCAAGACAGCGTCGGCGGACATCTGCATCACGTAGCCGATCATGGGCCTTCTCCCCCGGCCTGCCCGGGTTGAGGCGAATGCGTGCCGTCGCTGATGAGAATCGTCCAGAGGACAACTACCTTCACGCCGCCGGGCGTCGCGTCGAGCCCAACCTTGTACTCGCCCGGAGCCAAATCTCCCGGTAACTCAAAGGAAAAGGCCTGGCGTACGGTGTCGCCACGCCAAAGCGGCGGAGCGCCCACCCGGGAAGGCTCGCCCGCTATGTCTATCGCCTCTGCGAAATCGGCGCGAACCGCCGGCGCAATCAGGAACTGCGCGGACGGCCCGGTCTCGGGCATCACCGTCGCCACGACGTCAAAATAGACGTCGCCGGTCAATACCCCGCCAGGGACCAACTCGCCAACCAATGCGGAAACCCCCGCCACCCGGATGCGGTTCGTGAGAGGTTGGTTGATCACTCGCGGCGGCGAAACGGCGCGTGCGCGAAGCGCGGCTCGGGCGCAGACATCCTCAGACTCCACCTTTTCACACAGTTCCTGAATCCGCCTCACGCCGAGGATTGAACTCGGGAAATGTTCCGCGTAGCGCCGCCACATGTCGAGCGAGACCTCGAGGCGTCCTTCCGATTCCTCGGCCGCGGCGATATCCTGAAGATAGACCTGCTTCTCGCGCTCGGGACCCATGGCGACCACGCGCTCCCACTCGTCGATGGCATCCCGGACCTTGCCCATGTTCGCGTAAGCGGTTGCCAAGTTCGTCCGGCACGGAAACTCAAGGTCGGACCTCGCTGCCGCCAGCTTCAGTGATTCCGCCGCGGCAGCCCACCGCTTGTCGCGCAGGTAGCGCAGTCCCAGGTCCATTTGCGCGGGTAGATCGTCTGGGTATTCGCCTACGTAGGTTTCATAAAGCGTCAGGGCCGCGCCGGGTTTGCCTGCGCGGTCGAGAAATCCCGCATATCGCCGCACGGCACTGAATTGCTGCCGCCCCAGCGACACCGCGCGCCGGTAGGCCCGTTCGGCCTCGTCAAGCCGGCCCTGCTCCTCCAGAAACCGGCCCCACTCCACGTGTACCTGCTCGCTGTCGGGATAGCGCTCTATGAGCAATGCGAAGACCGGTTCGGCATCGGCCGCCTGTCCCTGTGCTTGAAGCGCGTGGGCTTTGCCGAGAAGGGTCTCCTGACTCTGGGCATGCAACCGCACCGTGAACGTGTCGCGCACGCTCAACGCCAGGGTTGAAGCCACGCCAAAACTGAGCATCAGAGCGAGCCAGGCCGAATGCTCGACACGCCATTTCTTCAACCTTCGCTCCCCACTGCGTTCGGCCCGCGCAGCCCTCGGGCCGGGGCGTTTCAACATACGGTATCATTCTAAGTGCAAACTACTGACGCCTCAAGTGTGCGCGCGGAGCATTGGCGTCCTGAAAAGAGAAGGGGCCGCGATCCTCAGTGGGTTCGCGGCCCCGGCATGCTTTCGTGCAAGGGAATCAGTGGACCGAACGGCGCCACTTCCAAATTGGATCGCGCATCTCCTGCGGCTTCACATAGTCCTTGAACAAAGGCCGCTGTGAATCCGGCACTTGGGGTACCGCGTCGATCTTGTCGTTCTCGCGCTGCTGCGAGGGTGTCAGCTCCGGCAAGGAGTCGCCCAGCACGCGGCACGTCAGGAAGATGAGCAATTCGGTGTTGATCTTCTCAACGTTGCTGTTCTTGAACATGACATTGAGCAATGGGATATCACCCAACACGGGGATCTTGCTCACGGAATGCGTGTCGGACACGTTCCGCAACCCGCCGATGAAGATCGTGCGGCCGTCCTGCGCGCGGAGCGTGGTCTCAGCTTCGCGCAAGTCCTCGATCGGTATCCCGTCCTCTGTCAGGCCGCTGACGCTGCTCTGCTTGGCCCGGATGTTCACGATTGTGTCCTTCTCATGCGTCACCCGCGGCGTCACCTCCAAGGTTACACCGATGTCCTTAAACTCCGTTGTCGAGACCGGGGGCCCGGTCAAACCTTGGGTGATCTCTTGATACGGGAACTCCTGCACGATGCTGATTGTCGCGGGCTGGTTCTCGACCGTGACCACGCTCGGGTTCGCCAGGATCTCGGCATTGCGGCTCTGCGTCTCCGCCGCAATCACCGTGTTCAGCCGGATGTCGTTTGTCAGAATGCCCAATGTAATCGCCGCCGCATCCAACGCGGTGCCCAACTGGCTCGCATTGGGCACGCCGGTGTCGTCAAATCCGACGCCGAGGTTGCTGCGGAAGCCCGCTTCCGACACGTCGCTGATGAGGTCGCCGTTGCTGCTGTATTTGCGGATGGCGTCGAGCAGCCAGGACACGCCGGTCTGCGAACCGTCTCGCATGACCGCGTCCACGATCATCGCCTCGATCGCCACTTGCTTGACCGGTATATCCACTGATTTCAGCAGGGTGCGAATCTGCTCGACAACCACCGGCATGTCCGTCACGACGATGTGGCGTCCCAACTCATCGATTTCGCTCTTACCCAATTCCTCCGTGATGAGGGTATCAACTATCGGCTTGGCGTCCCCGGGTTCCAGGTAATTGAGCTTGATGGCTTCTGTAACAGTCGGCATCGCAGGCTCGGACACATCAAGCTGCTTCGCCAGCGTCTCGAACTCGGCAACGCGCTCTTCCGGTCCCGAAAGCAGCACGACGTTTGTGGCCGCGTTTGCCGAAATGGTCATGAGCTGCGCATCGGCCGCTCCCACGAGGATTCCATCCAGCGTAGCCTTCACATCGTCTGCCTGCGCGTTCTCGAGGACCAGCATCCGCGTGACGCGGCGCGCCGCAACCGCTTCCTCATACGGCACGATCCGGAAGATACCTTCTTCCTCGACGATACCCAGGCCGTTCATACGCAAAACCATGTCCATGGCCTGGCGCAGCGGCACGTTGCGGATGTCCGCGGTGACGGTGCCGATGATCTCCGTGCCCGCGATGACATTGACCTGGGCCTTCTTCGCCAACAGCGCTACTACCGCGCTCAAGTCCATCTCGCGAAAGTCGATGTTCACAGGCTGGTCCAGCGGATCCATTCCCGGAGGCAGTTGTTCGCGCGACACGTCCGCCAGCATCGTTGGCTCTGGCTCGGCCACGGGCGGCGCCAGTGGCTCTGCTTCCGCGGGCTGCGCAGTGACCGGCGCTTCCGGCTCGGCCACCACGGCTGGTTCGGGCTGCTCTTCAGCTTTCTCTTCGATCGCAGGCGACGCCTCCTCGGGCGCGGCAGGCGCTTCCGCCGCGGGAGTGGCCGCGGCAGGTTCGGCGGGTTTCGCCTCTTCCGTGGCCGGGGCGGGAGGTTCCGCTTGTGCAGAGGCTTCTTCCTTGGGTGCCTCTTGGGAGGCCGCCGCTGGTTCCGTGGTCTCGGGCGAGGCAGCTGCTTTCGCAGGCTCTGGCGTAGTTTCCTCGGCCGCCTTTGTTTCGGGCTGTACGGCCGCCGCCGCGTCCGCCAAAGCGTCAACCTGGGCCGCCGCAAGGTCCAACGGTACGGAGACGACTTCCTGCAAATCCGCCGCGGGGACGGCCGTGCTCAACAGGGGCTCAACCGGCTTCTCCAGCGAGGCCAGTTGGTTGGTAATCACTTCGGTCTCGCCGGCGGGCATCTGCGGGGAAACGGGCATGTCGCCTTCCACGACCACCGGCACGGGATCAGGCGTCGGCGTGTTCTGCGCCAGCATCTTGCTCAGGCCTTCAAGCGCCTTGGTGACCGCCTCCGCCGGAACACCGCCCTCAACGGGCGCTGCCGCGTCTGCGCCGGCAACAGTCAAATCACCCTGCGCCAGGCGCTCCAATTCCTGACGAAACTGCGCTTGCCTCTCTTGCAGTTTCGATTCCAGCTCCGCGAAGTACTGCCGGTCTTGGCCGGCGCCAAGCTGGGTCTCTTTCTGAATCGCTTTCAGGGCAGAAGTCGCGGCGCTGTCGGCGACGCTTCCCTTCTCGACGGAAGACTGAATCTCGCGGACGCGCGCCTGCAGCGAATCGATGCGCTCGTTCGCCGTGCCCACGCTCTGCTCGACATGGGCCCAGAATTCCGTTCCGGACGCCTCTTCCTGTTGCACCAGACTACGAAGCGCTTTCTGGGCGGGCGTATCCAGTTCCGGTGTCTCGCCCAAGGCCAGGGCCGGCTGTTCCGACTGGGCGGCCATGGCGCTTTCCTCAAGCTGTTCCTTCGCAACGCGCACCGCCTGGCGCTGTTGATCGAGTTCGGACATGATCTGAGCCGCCAACGACGGCGGTGGAGCATCGGCCGCTTTCACGGCGCCGTTTGGCGCAAGGCGCAATTCAAGCCCTTTTTCTACCTCGTTGAAAGAC
>JADLCA010000275.1 GCA_020847495.1 Candidatus Hydrogenedentota bacterium
GCACGGGTCACCTTCCTAGGCGACGCGATGCCGGCCACCTCGTCTGAACCCGGAAGACCGCGCCTCTGGATTCCCCGCTCGGCGATTTACGAGAGTGATGGCGGCCCTGCCGTCTACTGCATTGAGGGCGGCAAGGCTGTTTCGCGGCGCGTCACGGTGGGCGTGGAAGGCGAAAGAGGCATTGAAGTGCTGGAGGGTCTCTCCGGAGATGAGATCCTTATCGCGGATCCCCCGGAGTCACTCAACGACGGGGCAACCGTCATCGCGGCACAGTAGAGCCGCGGAGAGAATCTCTAGATGACCGAGCGTTCACACGAGCCCATCGTCCAGGTCCGTAACCTGCGCAAGACCTTTGTGCACGGCGGCGAAGACGTCATTGCGCTCGATGATGTGGACCTTGACGTGGCGGCGGGCGAGTACGTCTCGCTTATGGGCCCTTCCGGCTCGGGCAAATCGACGCTGCTGTATATCCTGGCCGGCATCGACCGCGCCACCAGCGGCGAGTGCTGGGTTCTTGACCACAATCTCAGTGAGCTGACCGAGGACGAGCTGTCGGAATGGCGGAACGAGCACATCGGATTCATTTTCCAGTCCTTTAACTTGATCCCCGTGCTTACTGCGTTCGAGAACGTAGAGATGCCCCTGCTGCTGACCGGGCTCAGCAAGCGTGAGCGTGCGGAGCACGTGCGTACGGCACTCGAAATCGTCGGTCTTGCAGACCGCATGAGCCACTATCCGCGCCAGCTTTCCGGAGGTCAGGAGCAACGCGTCGCGATTGCGCGCGCACTGATTACCGACCCAAACATGATCCTCGCCGACGAGCCTACCGGCGACTTGGATGCCCACTCCGCCGAGGACGTGCTCACCATTCTGCGCAAGCTCAACCAGGACTTCGGAAAGACTGTGATCATGGTCACCCACGATCCGAAGGCCTCCACGTATGCCACCATCACCCATCACTTGGACAAAGGCAAGCTCCTGCCTTGAATTGACATCCGCCTGGAAACGGCTTCGAACGAGGGATTCGCCCATCTACCGGCAAATCAGGGGGCAATGTGCGCGGGTCAGCTTGAAATGCAATCGTGATTTGTGGCACGATTAATACCTGATTGGCTGGCTTGTGCTTGACCGCCTCCTTCTCCTGCAGGGAGGTTGCTTTGTGTCCCGCTTCCCGCGCGGAAGCATGGGATAGCTGACAAGGAGTTGACGAATGGAGCTGTTTCCCTCTTTAGACCCCATCCCGTTGCCGGCTCCGGTGTGGCTTTTCAAGGCACTCCATTCCCTGACACTTGCGCTGCACTTCGTCTCCGTGCATTTTCTCGTTGGCGGGTTGGCCTTGGCCATTGTCTGGGCTTTCCTGGGCCGCGCGCGCAAGGATAGTACCTTGCTGAACGCCTCCGGTCTGGTGGTTCACCGGCTCCCCATCGTCATGACCTACGTGATCAATCTTGGCGTGCCGCCGCTGCTGTTTACCCAAGTGCTCTACGGCCGCGCCTTGTACACCAGCACCGTGCTGATCGGCGTCTGGTGGATCAGCGTCATTGCGATGCTCATCATCTCCTATTCGTTCCTCTACATCATGTCCGTTCGCGCGGACGCTGGCAAGGCTTCCGGCTGGGCCGGGCTCATTGCTCTGATCGTGGTGCTGAAGATAGGGTTCATCTACACGAACAATATGACGTTGATGCTCCGGCCCGAGGTTTGGGTGTCCATGTACCGGGAGAGTCCCTACGGCTTGCAGCTTGCCAACGGCGATCCCACGATCATGCCGCGCTGGCTGTTCATGATGCTCGGTTCTGTTGGGGTCACAGGCATCGCGCTCGCCTTCCTCAGCATGAAGAAGGATCTCGACGCCCCCGTATCCCAGTTCTTGCGCATTTGGGGCGGACGGCTTCTCGCCGCGTTCACGATTGTCCAGATTCTATTGGGCGTCTGGGTGCTCCGCTCACAGCCGGATGCGGTGCGCTCCGGACTGTTCTCCGGTGCCTTCTATCCCGTGCTGATTGGGGTTTGGGTGGTGACGGCCGTTGCCGTGGCCGTGGTGGGAGCGCTCATTGCCGTCAGAGGCTTCCGCGGCTGGACCGTCCCATCGTCGGTTTCCGCATTTGCGATAGTGAACATCGCAGCCATGGTTCTGGTCCGCGACGGGATTCGCGATATTGCCCTCGCTTCCAAGGGTTTCGACGTGTGGGCGCAACCTGTCGTCACGAACTGGGGCACGGTGATCGTTTTTGTATTGTGCCTGGTGCTGGCCCTGGCCGTAATGGGGTGGCTCATCTCTGTCGTGGCGAGAGCCAAACCCGTTTCGGAACGTTACGCGTGAATTATTGCGTCCGGCGAGTATTGATGAGAATGGAGTAGTGTCTATGGCCAAAGCCAAACATAAACACAACCCGGAGTCATCGGGTGAGGTGAACGGCACCACCCGGCGGGCTTTTGTGAAGACCGGGTTCACGATCGTCAGCGCTTGCTACGCCGGGGCGCTCGGATACCCAATCTACCGGTATCTGGCGACGCCCGCCAGCCGGGCCGCGGCGTTGGGCGCGATCAAAGAAATGTCACTGCCCGACCACGACATGCCGCCGCCGGGTTCCGCTCTGCGATTCATGTTTGGCTCGCGGCCTGCGTTACTCATTCATCATGCCGACGGCACCAAGGTGTGTTTCGACGCGGTCTGCACGCACCTGGGGTGCACGGTGGAGTTCCAGCCCAACGAATCGCGCATCCACTGTGCCTGCCATGGAGGCACGTACGACATGAAGACCGGCAAGAATATCGCGGGGCCTCCTCCGAAGCCTTTGGCGCAATACAACGTGGAGATTGCCAATGGGCAAATCAACATCTCTCGTGCGTGACGC
>JADLCA010000276.1 GCA_020847495.1 Candidatus Hydrogenedentota bacterium
AGCAGCGCCGCCTCGACCGTGCAATACGCCTTCACCTGATCGGACTCAATCGCCCGGTACTTCTCATAGGACCCCGTGTTCTGCCTGTAGATAAGGAGCAGGTCCGCCTGGTAGCGGGCAGCCGCCTCGCGCAGATAGGGCACCGTGTGCCGCTCTGGCACGAGGATGCTGGGCAGCGCGGAGGCGGCGGCAATCCGCGGGCACTGCTTGAGCGCTTCAAGAAAGCTGGCAGTGGTCTGCTGTCCCAACACCGGCGAGGATTCGCTCCAATACCGCGTATTCTGTCCCAACTGCATCACGGCCAAGCGCGCCTTTTCGGGCAGCGTGACCGGGGAGGACAGGATGCGTGCGATGTCCTCGTTGCTGAGCACCGCCTGGTCGGATGCGAAGAGAGAGCCGGTCTCTTGGTTAGAGTCTGAGCCCCAAGAAAAGCCCACTCGGTCGGCGCCAGGCTCCACTGCCTTTGAATACGTCATGCAACCCGCGCTGAGTATCACCATGCTGACTACGAACAACATTTGTGCAAAGCAGAGTATGCGTTTCATAGACCCTCCTTCCGCAATGCAGTTGGTGTGGACCCAACTGACTAATACCCCTGTGCGACAGGAAGTTGCACGTGCACCGCTTTGCACAGCAAGACCAAGAACATCCCCCTGCGCCCCCTTCAAAGGGGGACTTATCCTGAACTATGACTATAGAGTATAAAAGACTTGATGGCAACGCATGGGTTGTTCGTGCGAAGAATGCGCAGCCCGAAGGGCACGCGTTCAAGGTCCCCCTTCGAAGGGGGCAGGCCCGTAGGGCCGAGGGGGATGTGAAGTTCCGAAGCTGCACTTTCGTTACTCCGTGTATTCCGCCTCATTGTCTCATTGCCTCATTGCCACTTGCTCCTTCAACCCGCTACAATCACGTCCACATACTCAGGGGGAGGATTAATCATGCATGCTTCACTGCTCGCTCGCCGCTGCCGCGCTCTGATCCTGGGCGTCTCTATTCTGGTTGGCGCGATCGCGCTACCCGCGTTTGCCCAAACCCTGGGCGTCTTCGATGTCACCCAACACGGCGCCGTCGGCGACGGGCAGACGGTGAACACCCAGGCGATCCAAGCCGCGATCGATGCATGTGCACAGGCAGGCGGCGGATCGGTGGTTTTCCCGGCGTGAAGGTTTGTGTCTGGCACGCTCTTCATCAAGGATAACGTGAAGTTGGTTGTGGCTTCCGGCGCGGTGCTTCTGGGCAGCACCAACCTCGCGGACTATCCCATCACTCGCTGCGAGTTTCCTTCCCGCACGGATACGTACACCGCCCGCGCGCTCATCTGGGGCGAAGGTTTGCGCAACGTCGGCATCAGCGGTCCCGGCACCATCGATGGACAGGGCGCGGTGTTCCGCGACTTTGAAGCCACCCCAGAAGAAATGGCCGCGCACACGGAAGCCTACACTGCGGAAGGCCGCCACGTGCCCACCGAAAACTACTTCAACCGCCCGTACATCATCCGGATGATCAGTTGCAGAGACGTGCTCATCGAAAACTTGACCCTCCTCAATTCTCCGATGTGGATGCAGCATTACCTCGATTGCGATTTCGTGACCCTCCGCGGCGTCAAGGTCATCAACCACGGTGCTGCGAACAACGACATGGTCGACATAGACTGCTGCCGCGATGTGGTCATCTCCGATTGCTTCGGTGACAGCGATGATGACGCCCTCACGCTCAAGAGTACCGGCGCGCGGCCGACCGAGCGCGTCACCATCACCAATTGCGTGCTGGCCTCGCACTGCAACGCGATCAAAGCGGGCACGGAATCGGCCGGTGGCTTCAAGGACATCGCCATCAGTAACTGCGTGATCACGCGGTCCGCCTACGAGCACCTGGCCGGCAGGGCGGAGGGGCTCGGAGGCATCGCTCTGGAGATCGTCGATGGCGGAACCCTCGACGGCGTGACCATTTCAAACATTACCGTCCAGGACACGACCGCGCCCATCTTCATGCGTCTCGGCAACCGTGCCCGGCCCGCGAAGGTATCGGACCCGAAGCCGGGCGTGGGGACTTTCAGGAACGTTTCCATCAGCAACATCGTCGCGCGCGGCGCATCGAACACCGGCTGCGCCATCGCCGGCATACCGGGCCATCCCATAGAAAACGTCTCTCTCTCAAACGTGCAAATGATCTTCATGGGCGGCGGAACCGCCGAACAGGTCCAGGCCGTTGTGCCGGAGAACGAAGACAAGTACCCGGAGAGCACGATGTTCGGCACTTTGCCCGCGTACGGGCTCTATGTGCGCCACGTGTCCGGCCTGAGTCTCAACGACATCCAGCTCTCCACGGCCACTCCTGACCTGCGGCCCGCAGTCGTGTGCGACGACGTGCACGGCCTTCGCATCGAAGCGCTTCGGGCGGCCGTCATGCCGGATGCCATTGCAGCCGTGCTGCTGAACAACACATCCAACGTATGCATCACCGGGTCTCAGGCGGCAGAGGGCAGCACCTTTCTCCGCCTGAATGGCGCGTGCGAGAGGGTGTCGCTCCTGGGCAATGACTTCAGCCGGGCCCGCGTTCCCTTCTCCTCCGAGACCGAACCCGCACCCGTGTTGGCTTCTGGCAACAT
>JADLCA010000277.1 GCA_020847495.1 Candidatus Hydrogenedentota bacterium
CACGCGACGGGCGCCGTGCAGGCCGGCAAACACCTGCTCCTCGAAAAAGCCATGGCCACCACGATCGAGGACGCGCGCGCCATCCGCGACGCGGTCGCAAAGGCCAAAGTAAAATCTGTCGTCAGCTTCGTGCTGCGCTGGAATCCCCTCTTCGAGATCATCAAGACACAGCTCGCCGCGAACGCGATCGGCAACATCATCATGGGCGAAGTGGATTACTTCCACGGCATCGGGCCCTGGTACAAGCAATACGAGTGGAACATCAAGAAGGACGTCGGCGTCAGTTCGCTGATGTCGGCGGGTTGTCACGCCCTGGACGCGGTGCGCTGGTTCATGGGTGGCGAGGTGGCGGAGGTGTTCCAGTACGCGACCTTCGGCAAGGGTCCCGATTTCAAGGAGTACGAATACCCGCCGACGACGTGCACAGTCATGAAGTTCAAAGACGGCCGCCTCGGCAAGGTCACATCCTGCATCGAGTGCGTGCAGCCCTACGTGTTCAGCATCAACCTCGTCGGCACGCGCGGCACCATCAAGAACAATATGGTGTACTCGAAGACCACCATGCCCGGGCAGACGAGTTGGGCCACGATTCCCACGATTCTTCCGGACAGCGGCGACGTGTCGCACCACCCGTTCACGCACGAGGTCGCGCATCTGGTCGAATGCATCCAGGAGAACAAGGAATCTCACTGCAGCGTGGCCGACGCGTACCTCAGTCATGAGGTGTGTTTCGCCGCGGACCTCTCGGGCCAGATCGGCAAGCCCGTAACGCTGCCGATGGCGTAACCATATCCGGGGGAAGCGGCGCGTGAAGCAGTTCATATCGAGAAACGCCCTGATAATTCTCCTGGGCTTACTATGTCTGGGACTCGCCGTTTTCACGCCCAGCTTCATCAGCGATACCAATCTGACCAATCTCGCGCGCCGCGTCTGTGCGGTGGGCATCGTCGCCGTCGGCGAAACGCTTGTAATCATCACGGCGGGCATCGACTTGTCGGTGGGCAGCGTCGCGGCATTCTCCGCCGTCGTCGCGGGCAAGACGATCCACGACTTTGGCGTCCCCGTGCCCTTGGGTATCATCGCCGGCGCCGCGACAGGGCTCTTCTGCGGCCTGATCAATGGAGTGTTATCCACCAAGGGACGTATTCCGTCCTTTATTGTGACGCTCGGCATGATGCTGGCCGCGCGCGGCGGCGCGTTGCTCCTCACCGGCGGCAGCCGCATCTCCGGTCTGCCCGAAGATTTCCGCGACCTGGGCGGCACCTATGACTGGCGGGTTCCCGTCGTGGTGACACTACTGATAGTCGGTCTATTCGCAGCCATGCTCCGCTACATGCGGTTGGGCCGCGAGATCTACGCTGCGGGCGGCAACCTCCAGGGGGCGCGGCTTTCGGGCATTGCCGTGGACCGCTGCCGCATCGCGGCCTTCGCCCTTTGCGGAATGCTCGCGGGTTTCGCGGGCGTCCTGCTCGCCTCGCGTACGGGCGTGGCCGACCCCACCATGGCTGAAGGCATGGAACTCGATTCCATCGCCGCCTGCGTCGTCGGCGGCGCGAGCCTCATGGGGGGCGAAGGCGGCGCCGTCGGCGCGCTGGTAGGCGCGGTTCTCATCGGAATGCTGATCAACATCTGCCAGTTGAACGGGATGTCCGACGAATGGCAGCGTATTGTCGTCGGCGTGCTCATCGTTGTGCTCGTGTATATTGACAACATGCGCAAACGCCGCGCCGGCAAATTGAAGGACTGAATCAAGAGGAGGGCGGGTTTTCTAACCCGCCATTCAAGTAACCGTGTGCATCGGTGTCCGCCCAGCAATTGAGATGACAAGAAATGGCGGGTTGGAAAACCCGCCCTCCAGGATACAACCGGAGAGGGAGAGCGAATCATGAAACGCGTTGTCGTCTGCCTGTTGACCCTACTGATCCTTGGTGGCTGCGGCCAGCAGACGCAGGGACCTGCTGATACCTCAACCAGTCAAGGCAACGCACAGCCTGGTCCGGCCACCGAGAGCAAACTGCAGTTCGCCGTCATCCCCAAAGGCCTTACCCACCAGTTCTGGTTGACCGTCAAGAAAGGCGCCGAGACCGCCGGTGCCGAACTCGGCGTGGACATTGTCTGGATCGGGCCGGACAAAGAGACGGATGTTGTCCAGCAAATCAACATCGTCGAAGACATGATCGGCAAAGGCGTCGATGCGATCGTCATGGCCGCCTGTGACCAGGACGCGCTCGCCGAAGTCGTGAAGCGCGCCAGCGACAAGGGCCTTCCGGTCGTCACGATCGACTCCGGCGTCAACTCCGACGTGCCCGTGTCGTTCGTTGCTACCGACAACCTCGCGGGTGCCGAAGCTGCCGCGCGCGAACTCGCTAAACTCATCGGCGACAGTGGCCCGGTGGGCCTCATTCCTTTTGTGAAAGGCGCCGCAACATCCGAATTGCGAGAGGAAGGATTCAAGAAAGGCATCGCCGCGTTTCCGAATGTTCAGTTGGTGGACACGCAGTATTGCGATAGCGACGTGGCCAAGGCCATGGACGTCACCGAAGACATGCTCACGGCCCACCCCGATCTCAAAGGCATTTTCGCAACCAACGAACCCGCCGCCATCGGCGCGGTCCAGGCCGTCGAGGCCGCGGGCAAAGGCGGTGAGTTTAAGATCGTCGCCTTCGACGCCTCCCCGGATCAGATCACCGCGCTCGAGCGCGGCACCATCCACGCGCTCATCGTGCAGAACCCCTTCAAGATGGGATACATGGGCGTGAAGTCCGCCTACGACAGCCTCAAGGGCCAGCCCGTCGAGAAACGCATTGACACCGGCGTCGAAGTCATCACCAAAGACAACCTCAACCAACCCGAGATCCAGAAACTCCTCAACCCGCTGGGCAACTGAAGACAACCATCTGAGCTGACGTCACCAGGGGCGCCGGCATCCCTGCCGGCTCTTCAAGAGGGCGTGAAGCCTGCAAGTAGATAGGTGACCCGAAGAGTGGGACACAGGCGAGGGCGCCTGTGCCACACGCGCTTGCCATGCCGTGACTGGTTCTTCCTTTCTTCCGGGTCTTGGATGGCGCTCGGACTCCAAGAACGCCAGTTGAATGGGACTGACCCCGTCTTTCGCGTAGGCTTTGCGGAGCGAAACACGGGGTCTGTCCCTTCCCCCCAATCTCACGCGATTACTTCACCCAGTTATACCGCACCAGCTCGGCGCGCACCCCGAAGTAGATCCCGTGCTCGTCCATTGCGAAACCGCAGCGGATATCCTCCGGATACTCCGCCAACACCGTCACTGCATATGTCTCCGGATCCAACTGAAACACCTTGCGAGAAGTGACACCGTATAGTTTCCCATCCGTCCACAGTCGCAGACTGCAATCCTGCACCGCGCCCACATTCATCTTCCCGCGGTGCGAATACGTCTTCGAGTCGATGTCATAGACAAACAAGTCGTCATCATTTGACACACCAAAGATATTGCGTCCCACGATGCACATGCTGCGTATGGCCTGCGCTCCGGGGAACGGCGCTTCCTCCATCACCACTTTCTTTGCATTCGTGTCGAATGCGAAGAACTTTCCTTCCGGCTCAATCGGGTCTGTTCCGCCGCCGCCCTGCGTGCTCGATCCTCCGAACACCATGCCCGTCTTCTGGTCGTACACGAGACTCACGACCGACTGGTTCTTGATCAGCGGATGATAGTTCTCGATGAGCCGGTCCTGTGACGGGTCCCACACGCCCAACGAGCCGCCGTGCATGCCGTATTCGGGAAAGCTCCCGATGTAGATCATCTCGTTCGGGCCATGCACCATCGCGCGCGGACGCAGGTGGCCGGGTCCGAGATTGCCGAATCCGCGCGGGTTGCTGCTCTCTTCGCGCCCATACTGCCACGGGCGCGACGGGTCCCACTTCGACAAGAACGCACCGGGATACGCGCACACGTACAGGCTCCCATGATGATCGAGCATGGAATAGATCTCGCCGCTGGTTTCCGTGGGGTTGCCGGGATTCTCCATCGCGCCCGTCGCCGGGTCGTACCAGAACAACTCATTCGGCATCCAGGTACCGCCGTAGATGCGGCCCAGCGGTCCGTTTTCCACCATGAAGATGCCCGAGCCTGCGCCCGTGTACGTGAACTTGCGCTGCTCCACCGTGCCATCGGGACTCACGAGATCATACGTGCCATTCAATGTGGCATTGGCCACGCGCCGCCCGTCTTTCAGCGTCGTGGTCGAGACCTGCGTAGCAGGGTTTGTTGCCTCTTCGACCTTGCCATCGCGCACGATCAGCGTGACCGCTTGCGGGCGCGTCAAGGCGCCGTTCCCCGGATCGCCGTTGAGCACCTCCATTGCGGTCGCACTGATGTAGACATTCCCGTCGACGCCCTTCCACACGGTGGCCACCGTCTGCGCGGGATCACTACGATACGCTTCCGGCAGGATCGCCGTGTGTTCGCCCGTCTTTGGATCAAACACGACGACATTCGCACGCCCGAACCCGATACCCAGGTAGATCTTCCCGTCCGGACCGGTGCATATGCTCCGCGAATACTTCTGCGTTTCATCCATCACGCCGAGGTCCGCCATCGCTCCCGTTGCCGGATTGAAGGAGATCAGCTTCGCGCTGGGATACGTGCAGCCGTAGATGATGCCGCCATCGCCTGTCGTGTACATCCAGAGATACGATTCCGACTCCGACGGCCGTCCGACAACCTGGATCTGTTTCTCCGGATGCTTGGGATCGAACACGAGAATCCGGCCACTATCCTCCGCGTCGGGTCCTTCGTGCGTGCCGAGATAGATCTTCTGATCCGGCCCCACGATAAAACCCCACGCGCCGGTTCCCACGGGCGATTGGAATTGTTCGCACGTGTCCGTCGCGGGATCAACTGCGACAAGAAAGAGTTTGCCGGCCTCCTGCCGGAAGTTGAAGTAGATGCGCTCGCTGCCTTCTTCTGGACCCGGTCCTACAAGGGTCCCCATGAGTCCGGCCTTGGTAACGGGCGTTCCCAGAACTTCAAACCGCGCATCCGGCGTAGACGTTTCCTGTGCAATCGCACTCATTCCGGCAATCCCCGTAACCAAAACGCAAAGCACCGCCAGCACCCAACGGGGACTGACACCGTCTTTCGCGGAGGCTTTGCGAAGCGAAACACGGTGTCTGTCCCTTAGCCCCACGACCCCCCTCAACACAGCGTCGCACCCGTGTTCGCACTCGTGACCATGCGCTGATAACGCTTCAGCCAGCCGGTCAGGTGCCGCTCCGGCGCCGGACCCGCCGTCTTGCGGCGCTCTTCCAACTCCGCATCGCTCAGCTTCACGTTGAGCGTGCGCGCGGGGATGTCGATCTCGATGAGGTCGCCCGTGCGGATCAACCCGATAGGGCCTCCTTCGGCCGCCTCCGGGCTGACGTGCCCGATGCACGCGCCGCGCGTGCCTCCGGAGAAACGTCCATCCGTGATCAGACTGACCGACTTGCCGAGGCCTTTGCCCATGACCGCCGAGGTTGGAGAAAGCATCTCGCGCATCCCGGGACCGCCTTTCGGGCCTTCGTAACGGATCACGACCACATGGCCTGGCTGCACTTCATCCTTGAGAATGCCGTTCATTGCCTCTTCTTCACTCTCGTAGACAATCGCGGGGCCCGTATGGCGCAGAATGCCGGGGTCCACTCCCGCCGCTTTCACCACGGCCCCCAACGGCGCGATGTTGCCGAACAGGATCGCAAGCCCTCCGGTCTCGCTATAGGCGTTGCCAAGAGGCCGAATGACTTCTTCGTTCGCGATGGAGGCATCCGCGATGTTCTCGCCAAGCGTTTGGAGGGTAACCGTGGGACAGTCCAAGTGCAGTGCCCCAGGCTTCTTCGCAAGTTCTGCCAGGATTGCGCTGATACCGCCGGCCGCGCCTACATCCTGAATGTGCCAGTGACTCGATGGCGACACCTTGCACAAGTTGGGCACGCGCTGCGAAACCTGGTTGATGCGCTCGAGCGGATAATCGACACCGGCCTCGTGCGCGATCGCCAGCGTATGCAACACGGTATTGGTCGACCCGCCCATGGCCATATCCAGCGCGAGCGCGTTGTCCAGTGATTTCACCGTCACGATATCGCGCGGCTTGAGGTCCGCTTCAATGAGTTTGATGACCTGAGCCGCGGCCTGTTTCACAAGCGCGCGCCGGTCTCCATGGGTTGCAAGGACTGTTCCGTTGCCGGGTAAGGCCAGGCCCAGGGCCTCGCACAGGCAGTTCATGGAATTGGCGGTGAACATCCCCGAACACGACCCACAGGTAGGGCAAGCATTCCGCTCCAGATCGGCCAAGCCTTCCGTCGTGAGTTCGCCCTTCTGAAACGCGCCAACGCCTTCAAACACACTGATGAGGTCAACCGTCTTTCCATCACGAGTTTTGCCCGCTTCCATCGGCCCGCCGGAAACGAAGATGGTCGGCACATTACAGCGCATGGCGCCCATGATCATGCCGGGCACGATCTTGTCGCAATTGGGAATACAGACCAATCCATCAAGCTGGTGGGCATTGACGACGCTTTCGACACAGTCGGCAATCAGCTCGCGCGACGGCAGGCTGTACTTCATGCCCGAATGCCCCATCGCGATCCCGTCGTCCACGCCGATGGTATTGAACTCGAAGGGTACGCCCCCAGCTTCGCGCACCGCCTCCTTCGCCAAACGGCCCAGTTCATTCAAGTGCACATGCCCCGGGATGATCTCGATGAAACTGTTGCAGATGCCGATGAACGGCTTCTTGAAGTCCTCATTCGACTTGATCTGTCCCGTAGCCCAGAGCAGCGACCGGTGCGGCGCCCGCTCGAATCCAACTTTGACGGCATCACTCTTCATAACCACTCTTCCCTTCTTCCGATCGCGGAACATCTCAGAAACTGCAAGACGCCTCAGATTGTACCTGGCGGGCACAGTTTGGTCCAGAATGCCAGGGATGCGCCCCCTTGGAAGGTTAGTAGAGTATGAATACCGTATTGCACCCGCCGCGGCGGCGAATGCCGGCGAATTACCGGGCCTTGAGGCAGGTGAAAGGTGCGACGCACTAGGCTTCGAGTACCGCCTTCAGAAACTCGCGCGTGCGCGTCTCGGTAGGATCTGCGAAGATGCGATCCGGCGGGCCTTGTTCGACAATTCGGCCGTGATCAATGAAGACCACGCGGTCCGAGATCTCCCGCGCAAACCGGATCTCGTGAGTGACCAGGATCATGGTCATGTCGGTTCGATGCGCCAGGTCGCGCAGGACGCCCAGCACCTCTCCCACGAGTTCCGGGTCAAGTGCGGACGTCACTTCGTCGAACAGCATGATCTTGGGATACATGGCCAATGCGCGCGCAATCGCCACGCGTTGCTTCTGTCCACCCGAGAGTTCCGACGGATAGGCACTCACTTTGGCGTCCAAGCCTACCTTGGCAAGTAGTTCGCGCGCGCGATCCTCGGCCTCCTCGCGCGATATGCGAAGCACATGCATGGGGGCGCTGGTCACGTTCCGCAGCACCGTCATGTGAGGAAAAAGGTTGAAGTGCTGAAAGACCATGCCGACCTTGCTTCGCATTCTCCGCAGATGTTTGGAATCCGCGGGGGCCGACCGCCCGTTGAGGCGCACGTCCCACAAGGGCTCTCCCTCGATTTCGATGCTGCCCTTCGTGGGCCGCTCAAGTGTCATCAGGATCCGCAACAGGGTGGATTTCCCCGACCCGCTGGGTCCGATGATGGACAGCTTCTCTCCCGGGGCCACATCCAGGTCGATGCCTTGCAGGACATGGACATCGCCATACGACTTCTTCAAGCCTCGAATCGACACTATCTGCTGCTCGTGCTTCATCGCGCCCGCACCTTGCCCAAGTAACCCTCGCCCCAGCGAACCAGGAGCGCCGCTCCCAGACTGAGCA
>JADLCA010000278.1 GCA_020847495.1 Candidatus Hydrogenedentota bacterium
CCAGCGCTATCTCATTGCGGATATCTCCGGTCGCGGCCATTACGTGGGCACGCTGCTCAACTGCCGCCAAAACATGCCGAGCTGGTTTGGGGAAGGCGATGACTTCTTCTACATCGACGGCGAGGCGGAGCCGAGCCTGCGCGGCACGGGTACCGAGGACTACTTCTGCGACGGCTGGGGCTTTCGCGTGCAGGCGGGTCCCTTCTATGGCGCGCCGCTGTTCGAGGGTTTTCAGCGCGGCAACCGCACCTCCGTCTACCGTTGGCACCTGACCGACCCGGTGACGTTCGAGAAATCGCTACGGCTCGAGATTGAACATGTTGGACCGGTCATCGACGAAAACGACAAGATGACTTCCGGCTACGGCGAACGCCCCGACGACTTCTCTTCCGTGGCGTACTGGTACCAGATGGAACCGCACGCGGCCTATCCGTCATTTCCCACGGGCTACGGCCGTCTCTATTTCGACTTCGCGGACACGAAAGAGGCCGAGGGCATGCTGGACAAGGCGACGGCGACCGCAGGGCCTGTCGCCAAGCAGGAAGGCGGATGGAGCGGCGGTGGCCAGCTTTTCTGGACGCCCACCGAGGCCAACCAGACCTTGACTATCCCCTTGGAGATTACAGAGGCGGGCACGTATACCCTGATTCTCCTGCCCACCTTCTCATTCGACTACGGCATTTTCCAGTATGAGCTGGACGGCGCGCCGCTGGGCGAGCCCATCGATCACTATTTCGCGAGTGTCGCCAACCGGGAACGGCAGATGCCCCCGCGCAAACTGGAAGCCGGCAGCCACACGCTGACGGTGAAGAATGTGGGCAAGAACGGAAACTCGACCGGCTACTACTACGGCCTGGACGGGTTCCTGCTACAGCGCGCAAAGTAGGGCTCAATCACGAAAAGTAGACCCAGGTCTGCGTTCCGCTGGCCAGGGTTACGCGACGCCGGACGTAGAGGTCGCCCTCGTAGAGGTCGATGCGGCCCAGTTCGGCGTCGCTGATTTCCAGGACCTGCCCTTCCACGTTGGCCTGAGGATCTTGCGACAAGTTGGGATACTGCTCGTCGCCGTCACGCAAAGTCGTCTTCTTGAAACCAAACAGGCGATCCGGGGTCCCTTTGATTTCCCGTCCGATAACGCTACGCTGGACAAGCGGGTTCAACAGCGATCCGTATGCGAAGAGCAGGTGTGTGTCAGGCATGGTCGGAAGCCCCGGAAAGTTCATTGCCAGATCTGAAGCGCCCGGACACGTTGGCCTGAGCGCGCCCAGAGCGTATCACACACGTGGACCAAGACAAAACTGCTCGACTGAGGCCGCCGTTTGGGTAGGGGCGGCGCGGCGTGGTATAGTTCCTGCCTTGGCTTCGACACCATCAGATGGCTTTTCGCGGTGCGCAAAATTCACTCTGAGGGGCCGCTCACGCCTCACAACACCCTGGAACGGCGATTACCCCCGGGATGAACGATGAAACCATTTGACGAGGACCTGGTCTCCGGCAGCATTGTCCGCTCCGTGTGGAAACTGTCCTGGCCGATCGTGCTCATGAACCTCATCAATGGAATTCATGGTCTGGTGGACCAGGTGCTCGTAGGCCACTATGTTGCGCACCACGAGGCCAATGCGGCCATCGGCGTCGCGTGGAACCTCTTCCTGCTCGTGGTGGTTTCGCTGGCCTCGCTTTTTCACGGCATGGGCGTGCTCATCGCCCAGTACGCGGGCAGACAGGACCGCGAATCAATCGAGCATGTCCTTTATCACACGGTGCTCAGCACGTTTTACCTGGTCATCTTCGTTATGGCCCCGTTGGGCTACCTTCTTTCTCCAAGTCTCCTGTCGCTGGTCAGGGCCACGCCCGAAGTGCAGGAGTACGCCCTTCCCTATCTGCGGATCATGTTCCTATTTGGCGCGCCGCTGTCATTCAATTTCCTGATGGGAACCGCGATGCAGTCGAGCGGCGACCCCAAGACGCCCTTGAAGCTGGCCATCCTGAGCACGATCCTCAATGTCATAATCAGTGCGCTCCTCATCACGGGAGCCGGTCCGTTTCCCGCCATGGGGCCGTCCGGCGCTGCGCTGGGCACCTGTCTTGCCCCCATTCCGGGTCTCGTGATCGCGTATACCTTAATCCGGCGCGGCAAACTCATTCTCCAATTGCCTGACAAATGGCCCCTCATACCCGACCCGGCGGTCATTCGCTCCGTCACGCGAATCGGCATCCCTACCGGGATCAATGGGGTTGTGCTCAACATAGGCGGCATCTGGCTCTACCGTTTCATCGGGACCCTGGAATCCGGCTCCGCGGCCATGGCCGCGTACACGGTTTGCTACGCACAGTTGTTTTCGTTCGTCACGTGGGCCTCCCTCGGGTTGCGCGGTGCTTCGGCAACCTTGATGGGGCAGAACATCGGCGCGGGCAAGACGGAGCGCGGGAAGCGGGGCGTTCACGTTGCGGCCTTCATGGGGGTGACGTGGGCGTGCGCGTGGGGTCTGGCGGCGTGGTACATGCCCGAGGTGTTTCTCGGCATTTTCAATCTTGACGATCCCCACGTGGTGACGTTCGGCAGCTCCCTGCTCCGGTATCTGGCCTTCTCCGGAATATTCTTGTCGGCGGCCTTGGCATTCACCGGCGGGCTTATCGGCGCCGGGGACACACAAAAACCCATGTGGATCGCGATTGTCACGCAAATTTTCGTGCTGCTGGGCGTGTGCCAGGTCTACGCATGGTTAGGTATGCTGACCGCAAGCGCCATCTGGCAGGCCATCCTCATCAGCCACTTCAGCCGGTACCTGCTGACACACATCGTGTTCCGCCGCGCCAAGTGGAAACCGATTGTATTGGACATCCGCGGCTCGCAGCGGGCATAAGAAAAGGCGCCCGAGCCGTGCGAACCGGGCGCCGAGATCACTTTTCGCGAGGTTTACTCTTCTTCGGACTTGTCGTCGGCCTCACCGGCATCCGTGCCATCGTCCGGACCCGCGACCTGATCCTCTTTTTCATCGCCGACCGCGCGCGCGACGGCGCTCACCTTCGCCCCCTCCGACGGGGTCATGACCTTCACGCCCTGGGTGTTGCGCCCAATCGTGCGGATGTCCTTGACGGCGGTCCGGATGATGATGCCATCGGTACTGACGACCACAATTTCGTCGGCGTCATCGACCGTCATCATGCCAACCACATTGCCGTTGCGTTCACTCGTCTTAATATTGATGATGCCCTGGCCGCCCCGGTGTTGGAGCCGGTATTCGCCCACCTGCGTGCGCTTGCCGTAGCCGTTCTCCGTCACGCTCAGCACCGTCATATCTTCGCCCGCGATGGAGACGCCGATGACCCGGTCGTTCTCCTCCAGCCGAATGCCGATCACGCCGCGCGCGCTGCGTCCCATGGGCCGTACATCCTTCTCGGGGAAGCGGATGGACATGCCGAGGTACGTCGCGATCAGGATGTTGTCTTCCCCTGAGGTGATGGACACCTCGATCAGGGCGTCGTCCTTGTCCAGATCGATCGCGATGATCCCTGTCGCGCGCGGATTGCTGAAGGCGTTCAGATCGGTCTTCTTCACCACGCCCTTCTGCGTGACCATGAAGACGAACTTGCCTTCTTCATCCAAATCGCGCACCGGCAGGCACGCGGTGACCACCTCGTCCCCGGACAGGCTCAGCACGTTGACGATGGCGCGGCCCTTGGCGGTGCGGCTCGCCTTGGGCAACTCGTGCACCTTGCGCCAGTACACGCGGCCCTTGTTCGTGAAGAACAGCAGGTACTGGTGGGCGGACGCCACAAAGAGGTCTTTAACAAAATCCTCTTCCTTGGTCTCCATGCCCGTGACGCCGCGGCCGCCGCGCCGTTGCTTCCGGTAGGCCGTCACCGGCACACGCTTGATGTAGCCCTGATTGGAGACGGTCACCACCATGTCCTCGTCGGCGATGAAATCTTCCACGCTGAACTCGGAGCGTTCGCCAAGGATCTGCGTCCGGCGCGCGTCGCCATATTTGGACTTGATCTCGATGATCTCCTTGCGCACTTCCGCGAGGATCGTCTTTTCACTCGAGAGGATTTGCTTGAACCGTTCGATCTGCTTGAGCAGGTCGGCGTATTCCTTCTCGAGTTCCTCGCGCTCGAGTCCGGTCAGTCTGCGCAGGCGCATCGCCAGAATGGCGTTCGCCTGTATCTCGCTGAACCCGAACCGCTCCATCAGCCGCGTCCGCGCCACGTCCGCATCTTCCGAAGCGCGGATAATCGCGATGACCTCGTCGATGTGATCAATCGCCTTGAGCAGGCCTTCCACGATGTGCGCACGGGCTTCCGCCTCGCGCAGGTCGAATTCCGTCCTGCGCTTGACGATCTCGGCGCGGTGCTTGACGTAGTAGTGAATCATCTCCACCAGCGAAAGCACCTTCGGCTGATTGTTCACCAGGGCAAGCATGAGGATGCTGAACG
>JADLCA010000279.1 GCA_020847495.1 Candidatus Hydrogenedentota bacterium
CGGTTCGAGGTGTACGGCACGAAAGAATTCATGTACTTCGGGCGGCACGGCGGCGGCTGGCAAACATACAATGAGGCGGGCGAGATCAGCCGCACTCAACACGGCAATTTTGCCCAGATGGAGCACATCGCCAACTTCATCGATTGCATCCGCTCGCGCGCGCTGCCCAATGGGGACATCGCGGAAGGCCATCTCTCCACGAGCCTGAGCCATTACGGCAATGCGGCGTACCGCACGGGCCGCAAGCTTTTCATCGATGCTGAAACAGAGACCTTTATCAACGACGACGAAGCCAATGCGATGATCAAGCGCGAAGGCCGCGATCCCTGGCGCATGCCGGATCCGGTGTGAGGCTGAGCGGGCGCAACCGAAGCCAGCGACGGTATTGAGCAAGGGAATGGACGAGGGCCTCATCGAGATCGCATATCACTTTGTCTTCGATGGCGATCCGCCCGCGGAGAAGCGTTGCATCGTGCGGTTGGACCCGCACACGCTGGAAACCGCGCATGATCTTGATCCGCCGCCGCCTGCGTGGACAGCCCTGCAGGTTGCGCAGTGCTCAGTTTGTCACTTGACGGCACGCGATTACCCCCATTGCCCGGCTGCGCTATCGCTTGTGGAAATCATGGGCGAGTTTGGGGAATTCCTGTCCTACGCGGAGGTAACTGCGACGGTACGCACGCGCGAGCGCACCGTGACGCTTACGTGCCCGATCCAGAAGGCGCTCAGTTCCCTTGTTGGCCTCCGCATGGCGACGAGCGGCTGCCCCATACTCGCCAAGTTCAAACCCATGGCGCGCTTTCATCTGCCCTTCGCGAGCACCGAGGAAACTGTGTTCCGCTCGGTGAGCGCCTATCTCCTGGCGCAGTACTTCCTGCGGCAGCGCGGCCATGCGGCCGATTTGGATCTGGACGGACTGCGCGCCACGTATGACCTGATTCACGAGGTGAATGTGGGGTTGGCCAACCGGCTCCGCGTAATCCCTTCGGGTGATGCCCATCTCAACGCCATCGTCATTCTCGACCTGCTCACGCACGCCCTCCCGTATTCCATTGAAGATAAACTTGCCGGCATTGAGCACCTCTTTGCTCCCTTTCTGGTGAACGGCCAGGACGCGGAATGAGGAAGCCGGTGCGGGACGTCAGGCGACGGGGTTGCGCAGGATGGTCTTCAGTTTGTCCGGCGCGCAGCGGCGGGGGTCGCTCAGGTAGATCTCGTGGTGCTTTCCCCGCGGTCTCTTGCCGTGCTCCCCGATGAACGCGTGCAACAGATCCAGCGTTGGGCCTTCCGCATCGTAAGGCCCAACGTGCAGCACCTGCGCGGCCAGACCTTCCTTCCAACGCTCGTAGCGGACCTCATCAATCAAGGGAGATGATCGCCGCTTCTTGAGGTCCTCGCGCGCGCGCTCGACGCGTGCCGGCGTGACCACGTCCGGCTGCCCAATCAGGAGCGTCCAACACCACTGCTTCTTGTCGTTCATGTCGAAGGGGCTACCGTCGGCCATCCACCACAGGGCTTCCAGCGGCATGACCTTGTAATCCTGTTCGGGAGCCGACAGCTTGATCTCAAACTTCAGCGTGTACGACAGACCGTACAGCGCCTCGACCGCGTCGCGAAACCGCGGTTCCGTATTGGGATTCCCATGACCGTCGATCATGAGGAATCCTTGTTCCGGCACATCAACAAGGCTCACTTTCTTGGCTGACGCCTCGTACAGATGCGCAAGTTCCTTTTTCCAATCCAACTTGGACATTGCACCCTCTCCAGCCAGATCGGGCGGGCTATGTCAGCGTCTTGGGCTACTTGGGTCCAAAATTGCGGAAGAGGAACAGGCCGTCTTTCCCGGGGGCCACGATCTCTTTCCATCCGTTGCCATCGATATCCTGGACCCAGAGGTAGATTCCCGCGCCGCTCGCCTGTCCCGCGGGACCGTAATCCAGTGTGTTCCGAACGAAGTTGCCACCATTGATTTCATAATAGTAGAGGCCAAGGGGATCGGCGGAGCCGGGATCATTCCCGTTGTGGGCGCGGTAGCGTTTGCCGGTGATTAATTCCACTTCCCCGTCATTATCGATGTCCGCCAACTGCATCTCGTGGAACTGGGAACGGTCTGTCTCGATGGCGTGCTGCAACCACGAACGCTTCCCTTCAGCGTCGACCTTCTGCTCCCACCAATGCAGGCCGTAGTTGTGGCCTTGGCCGACGATCACATCGTTTGCGCCGTCGCCGTTGATGTCGTGCACAATCATGGGGCAGCTCGCCAGGCCAAACGTGAAGTCGCGGTGTTCCTGCCACTGGCCTTCATACGGATTCTCCGGCGCTTCGAGCCAGCCCCAGCTCAGGATGATATCCGCGCGGCCGTCACCGTTCAGATCGCCGAAGCCGATGCCGTGGCCCGCGCCTTCGGGCAGGATCTTCGTTTCCTTGAATTCACCAGTGCCCTTGCCGTCGGCATCACGGACGAGCTTGAAGATGGAGACGCCTTTGGTATTCGGAATTACTTCGACATCGCCGTCAGCATCAATGTCGTAGAAGCAGGGGCGCTCGATGTTTCCCGTCTTGGCGATGAGGTGAGTCTGCCACTCCACAGGTTGCCCTTTCGGGTTCTCCCGCCAACTCAAACTCTCGCCCCACCATGCTCCCGTGACGATGTCCATGTAGCCATCGCCGTTCACGTCCATCGGGTAATCGGAGAAGTCGTCGTAGTAATCCGTCTCGCGTTTGATCGTGCAAATCTTGTTCTGTTTCTTGAAGTCCGGCCCTTCAAACCAGTACTCGCCGGAGACGATATCGATGACGCCGTCGTTGTTCACATCGAAGGTCGAACAGGCCTCGTAAATCACGTCTCCGATTCGTTCGCGCTCAAACCGCAACGGCCCTGAATCCTCCGCATAGGATAGGACAGTCGCCGTCATGGCCAGAGTAAGGTAAAGCATGTACCGGTTCTCCCTCGACGGACGCGATAGCGCCCACGTGTTGAATTCACTTCCAAGCATCGTAGCAAACGGTACCCTGTCCGTGAAAGCTTGTGATGCGAGAGAATCCCGCCCTACGAAGAAGGCGGGAACAAATCCCGCCCAGCGAAGAAGGCGGGAACAAATCCCGCCCTACGGGGAGCGAGAACTTCGTTCGTGCCCCGCTTTGAACGCCGGAGACGTACGTGCTATTTTCCGGGAAATCGGCTGGGGGGCCGTACGGGCACGCACGCCGTCCCAAACCGATTGGGTGGAGGGTGAACGAATGGTTGGTCGAGGTATCTCACGGCGGCAATTCCTAAGAACCACAGGGGCGATGCTTGGCGCCGCTACCTTATCGCTGACTCCATCACGGCGGGCATCCGCGATTCCGCGCAAGCCCGGTCCGAATGATCGGATTGTGCTCGGATTCATCGGCGCGGGGGGGATGGGCCGCTCCCATTTTGACCGCCTGCTCGTGCATCCGGAGGTACAAATTGCGGCCATTGCCGACCCGGACAGCCTGCGTCAGCAGGACGCCAAAGCCAAGGCTGCGGAATCAAAGACCGTAATCGACACCTATACCGACTTCCGCGAACTCCTCGAACGCGATGATATCGACGCGGTCTTCGTGGCTACACCGGATCATTGGCACGCTCTTGCCGCGACCTCCGCCATGCAGGCAGGTAAAGACGTGTATTGCGAAAAACCCCTGGCCCTGACTATCGCCGAGGGCCGGGCCATCGTCGAAACCTCACGCCGTTACGGCCGGGTCTGCCAGATGGGGACGCAGCAGCGCAGCGACTGGTGGTTCCGTCACGCCTGCGAGGTTGTCCGGAACGGGCGCATCGGTGAAGTGACCAAAGCCGTTTGCTTCTTCGGGTCGAATCCCTACCAAGCCTGGCAACCGGACGAGGAGCCCCCCGCGACCTTTGATTGGAACCTGTGGCTGGGTCCCGCGCAGTGGCGTCCCTTCAACCGCGCCATTCATCCCTATAACTTCCGTTACTTCCGCGATTACTCGGGCGGCATGCTGACCGACTGGGGTGTGCACCTCTTCGACATCGCCCAATGGGGACTCGGCAAGGACGGAACCAGTCCGAAACGC
>JADLCA010000280.1 GCA_020847495.1 Candidatus Hydrogenedentota bacterium
AGCTGAGCCCGGGCAAGATGAGTGCGAATCGGCGGCGTTGAGCCGCCGTAATGGCCTGAAAGGCCTAGGTACTCATAGCCCGGGGTTGGCCCGCGGAACGCGGGACTACCCCGGGTCGACACATCGCACAAGACTTCCCTGAAAGGGATGCATAGCCCAAGGTCAAATCCATATAACGGTGCATTTGGGATTTGCGGTTCGACGACCATGCAACCCTTTCAGGGTAGCGAGAAACGGTCTTGTACCCGGGGTAGGCCTTCGCTTCGCTTCGCTTCGGCCCACCCCGGGCTATGAGTACATAGGCCTTTCAGGCCATAAGAGCATGATGCGACGTCGTCCTCCAAATTCTGCTGCAGTCAGAGCATGATGCGACGTTGTCCTCCAGATTCTGCGGCAGTCGGGTAACTTCTTCACACTGCCCGTGGTTTGACAACTCGCCTGACATTCCCCCGTCGCATTTCTGGGCAGTGCGTACTACGGCGCGTTGGTCACAAGAGTCCCCTCCATGCAGGTTCGCACTTCTAAGGCGATTGCCCTGCCACTGGAGACGGGAGGCGTGAAGATTGGGGGGTGACAAATGATGAATGATACGTGATGAATGCCGCGCGTTCGCATGGAGGGCTGGCGGGATGCGAGTTGGAAGAAGCGCGGAATCGGAGGTTGCTGGAGGCGCGCTCGGCGTTTCGGCATGGGCGGAGTGCTCCCTAATCACTGCGGGGCCCGTCTTTCATCGTGGGCGTGCGGCGGGAGTAGACGCGTCTGGAAGTCGAAGCCGGCCATTCGCAAGGCGTCTCGCACTTCATTGGACTTCCGGCAGGCATTCTCCTAGACTGTGCCGGGGGTATCCATAGTGGATGGGGGAGGCCAGGTCATCATGCCCGAATCAAGTCATGCGCGGATTGAGCGGCTCTATTTGAAGAAGATCAAGGACCGCATCCGGGAAATCAGCGAACGCTATCTGTATGCCCCCACCTTCCCGATCGAAGACGTCTCCGCGGCGGACACCATGGACCATCTCACGCTCGCCCAAGCGAAACGCCTGCGCTACGCACCGGTTCGAGGGGGGCATCGCTGGGGCGAAAACTGGGGGAGCACATGGTTCTGTCTGCGCATCCGGGTGCCGGCTGCATTTCGCGGCGAATGCGTTGTTCTCCTTTTTGATCTGGACAAGAGCGAGTGTCTGATCTACCGCGATGGCGAGCCCGTGCAGGGTCTGAGCTGGGCGCGTAAGGAGTACATTCTCCTGGAGAAGGCGCGCGGCGGTGAACGTATAGAACTGTATGTCGAGGCGGGCGCCAACGCGCGACTGGGCGCCTTCGACATCCGCACGATGGAGCAGCCCCGCATCGCCATGCTGAATCGCGAGGTGTGGGATGCCTACTGGGACCTGTCCGCGCTGTACGATATCGTCGACCCAACGCAGTATTTTGACTGGACGGGAAAGCCGTATCATCTGCCCGACAGTGGCGACCCGCGCCGTGCGCAGATTATCTTCGCGTTGAACGAGGCCGTGGATCTTTTCGACTACGGCAACCCGGCTCGTGAGGCCTTGCGTGAGCAGGCGCGCGCGGTACGCCGTCGATTGAAACCCATCTACGCGTGCCCGGCCACGGCCTCGGCGCAGACCTTCGCAGCGATGGGCCACGCCCACATCGACGTCGCCTGGCAATGGCCTCTTGCGGAAACAGTGCGAAAGACCGGCCGTACCTTTGCCAACGTGATCGAGCTAATGGACCGCTATCCCGAGTTGATCTTCGCCCAGAGCCAGCCACACCTCTACGAGTATGCGCGAGAGCGGTACCCGTCGCTCTACGAACGCGTGCGCTCGATGGTCCGCAGGGGTTGCTGGATTCCCACGGGCTGCATGTGGGTCGAACCCGACTGCAACATCACGGGAGGCGAGAGCCTGGTAAGGCAGATTCTTTTCGGGACGCGCTACTTCAAAGAGGCGTTTGGAACCGATGTCGCGACCTGCTGGTTGCCGGATGTGTTCGGATTCAACGCGGCGTTGCCGCAGATACTCCTGCGCAGCGGTATTCGGTACTTTTTCACCACAAAGATCGCGATCAACCAGTTCACATGCTTCCCCTATCACACGTTTCATTGGGAAGGCATCGATGGCAGCCGCGTGCTGGCCCATTTCATGCCAGCCGAGGAGTACAGTTCCCAGGTCGAGCCTTGGTTGATTCGCACCGGAGAGCGCGAATACGCCGAGAAGGATCGCAGTCCCATTCAGATTCTTCCGTATGGGCATGGCGATGGAGGGGGAGGCCCCGCGCCGGCACATTTGGAGCGCCTGCGCCGGTATCAGAATCTGGAAGGGATGCCGCGCGTCGTGCCGATGACTCCCGAGCGCTTCTTTGAGCGCCTGGAGAAGGAATCGCACGATCTGCCCACCTGGGTGGGTGAGCTGTATCTCGAGTTGCACCGGGGCACCTATACGACGCAGGCCCTCACCAAGAAACACAACCGGCAGGCCGAGTTTCTGCTGCGGGACGCGGAAATGCTCGCCGCGCTCGCCTCCGCCTCGGGAACCGCGTACGCGCAGGAACGCTTCAACACCGCCTGGAAGCTGGTCTTGCTCAACCAATTCCACGACATCCTTCCCGGCAGCTCGATTGATGAAGTCTATGCAGAATCCGAACGGCAATACGCGCAAGTATTCAAGGACATTGGGGCCTTGAGGGAATCCGCCCTCGATCACCTTGCCGCAGGTGTTCAGACCCCAGCAAAGGGAATGTCTCTGCTTGCCTTCAACACCTTGTCATGGGATCGGCAGAGTGCCGTTGCGTTTGAACCGAAGGGACTCCGAAAAAGCGCAACCTACGTTGCCGTGGACGCGGAAGGGCGCGAAGCTCCCGTACAGTTCTGCGAGGATGGCCGCGCGCGCTTCATCGCCACGGTTCCCTCGATCGGATATGGGGTCTTCGCGCTGCGATCGGGTTCGGTGGCTGCTCCCGCTTTACAGGCAAGCACACGCCGCATGGAGAATGATTGCGTTCGCCTTGTGTTCGACATGCAGGGCCGCTTGCGCAGCGTTTACGACAAGACCCGTAAGCGCGAAGTACTGGCGTCCGGAGAGATTGGCAACCAGATGTTGCTTTTCGAAGACAAGATGGCCACCTGCGGGACCGCGTGGGACATCGACGTGTTCTACGGCGACAAGTGCCTTGAAGCGGACGGAAATCTCCTCAGCGCAACGGTAGTGGAGAACGGCCCTGTCCGCGCGGTGCTCCGCTTCGTGCGCAGCATCAGCAAATCAAGGATCGTACAGGACGTGATCCTGTGGGCCGGATCTGACCGGATCGATTTTCAGACTGTGATCGAGTGGGGCGATGAGAAGGATGTCCTTCTCAAGGTCGCGTTCCCCGTGAACATCCGCTCCGAAAAGGCGCGGTACGAAATCCAATTTGGGAGCATTGAACGTCCTACACACTGGAACTATCCGCATGACATGGCCAAGTTTGAGGTCCCTGCGCAGAAATGGGCCGACCTGTCTGAGGGCAACTACGGCGTGGCGTTATTGAATGACTGCAAGTACGGATACGACGTAAAGGGTAACGTCTTGCGCTTGACACTCCTTCGCGCACCCAAATGGCCTGGCAAAACCGCGGACGTGAACCAGACGCATCACCTGACCTACGCCCTTCTTCCCCATGCGGGTGATTTCTCCAATGGCGTGGTTCGCGCGGGATACGAACTGAATGCACCTGTGTTGGCGAAGATTCCCGGCAAGCAGTCGCGCTCGCAACGCACAACACTGCCGCCATCGGCGAGCCACATGACCGTCACGGGTGATAACGTCATCATCGAGAGCGTCAAGAAGGCGGAAGACGATAACGGGATCATCGTGAGGCTTTACGAGGCCCATGGCTGGCGCGGACGAAGCACGCTGAGGACTTCGCTGCCGGTGGCGCGTGCGCTTGAAACAGATCTCATGGAGCGCGTGGAACGGGAATTGACCCTGCGAAGCGGTGGTGTGGCGCTGTCGTTCAAACCGTTTGAAATCAAGACCGTGAAGTTGATGATGCATAAACGCAAGAAGAGCATGTAGCATCTTCGTACCTGATGAAGACACAGGCGAGGGCGGCTGTGCCACACGTCGTTCTCCATGCTCTCATTCCATGATATCTGCGGCAAACCCGAGACCGGATGAACTGAAGAACAGTTTCATGCGGGGCAAGCGCGTGTGGCATAGGCGCCCTCGACTGTGCTCTTTGTGGGTCAAGTTGTGGCTCGATTTCAACCCAGTGACAATCTCAACGTGACGATTTTGCGCGAGTCTACGCGCAGCTTCACGGAGGCGCCCTTCACCTTGAGAGTGCGAACCCGTTTCTCTTCCAGCGTGACGAGTTCGGCGGCCCGGACCCGGCGAAAGCACTTGACGGCCCCTTCAATCCGCTTTTCCGTGGGATTGAAGAGCCGCAGGACCAATCCCTTGCCATCCTCAGACCGTTTCAACGCACTCATGACGAGGTTCGCCGGACTGATCTCAAGAAAGCTCAGGCGCTTCGCCAGATCGCCTTTGTGCGGTCCGGCCTGTGCCGTCATGAGTGGGACTGTCAGCCGCTCCGTTTCGCGGCACACTTCCGCTTCGTCCCAGCACCCGGCGTGCGGGAAGATGTCGTATCGGAATTCGTGATGGCCGGGGCATTGCGAAAGCTTCATCTCCGGAAAGATCTCCCAGCCTGCCGCCGACGTGCAGATGGAAACCTCAAAGGCCCGCAGCAACGTCACCGCAATGGCGCGCTCCGGATTGGGCGACACCTCGTATTCGCGAAGCCCTTCGTTCAGAATGGCAAGCCCCGCGCGGCCATCGCTGACGTCCACAAAACGCTGCATCGGGAAAGTCCTCGGGCCAATTCCGTGCCACGGACTTTCCGGCCCCGGCTCGATCGGACGTTCGACAACATCGAATGCGCTTTCCGCGTGGCACGTCTTGGCTTTGGACAATCCCGTGGGGAACATGACGCGCAGGCGGTGCATCTCGGCGGTGTTGTCAAAGGACGTCGTCACCCCGATGCAGCGCGACCCCTTGCGCAGTGTGACAAGGGAGGTGATCTTCAGTTCGCACGTTTCCTCTGTCCTGTGGGCCGCATTGTCGAATCCGTCGATCCGCTCCCATGCGTTGCTGCCTGCATTATCGAGTCCCACGGGAATGCGCATGGCGTACTCTATCCGGAATCGCGCCAGCAACGGCCCTCGTTGCTCAAGTGCAATCGAGACGGGAAAACCAAGACTTGTTACCACCCGGTCAATCGCCGGCTCCACATGCATCCAGGCCTGACCCGCCTCGCCGCTATCCTGGAAATAGTGTAGGCGGTCGAACACCTTACTCGTTGCCTTGTGCGTGACACGGAGCGTGCCGTTATCGTGGATGAGCACGTGCAAATGCTCGTTTTCCATCGCCTGCTCGCCACACACCAAGTCTCCGCGCTCATAGCGACCGCCACCGTTGACACGATATGAGGCGTAACCCAGTGCGGGCACATCTCGCGCTTCAAAGTGAACCGCGATCTGTTCACACTTCATGGTGTGCGCGGCGTCTCCCGGCTGCGTCACCACGACGTGATGCGGCTTTCTGCTCGCAATCTGAACCGGTACACGCGCTCCGCCTCCGGCCTGCTCGAGATCGAATTCCCTGCCGGCTGCGCCGGAAGGCACATCGATGACCGCCGTCACAATCTCCGTCCGCGTGTGCGGTGATCCATTGAATACTGTAATGAGGACATCTTGGGCGTTCGCGTCCGAGTGATCGATTCGCCGCTGAATCTGGCCGAGGCTCCTCTGATTCACGCCGCGCGCAATATTCGCCACCTGCCGCAGACGGTACGTCATGTCGCGTTCGATATCGTCAACGCCGCTTCCTGCGATGCTGTCATGCGCGTGGCACGAAAGCAGCGTTTTCCAGGCGAGGTCGAGCAGGGCATTGGGGTAACCGCTGCCCAGCAGCGACGCGATACACGCGTACGGTTCCGCCCATCGCTGCAACACAGTCTCCGCCTGAGTGTTGAGCTGCTTCATCCGCGTCCGGCCCGAAAGTACATCGCTGTAGAGGTGGACGCGGCCTGTCCGCACCTTGGGTGTTCGCCGTTCGCCTTTGAGCACAGTCAGGTTTTTCGCCTCCTTCATGACCTTACCTACAAGGTCCGGAAGGGTGCTGTGATAAAGCTTGTCCTTGCCGAGGTGCGCTTGGGCCTCCTCAATGATGCGGAGTTCCGCCGCGTCCGCAACGCTCGCGTCATGGCCCATCATGAAGGCGAGATAGCGGGTGGTGGCGGTCTTGCGCTCCCGATCGAGCAGTGCCAGGACCGAGACCGCGACCTGGCCGCTTCGAAAATGGGAGACTGGGTCGAGCAGCACATGGTGACTCCCCGATTCCTCCTCCGTGCAAAGATGGAAGGGCAGTCCGCCGTTCTGCCATTGGTAGATGCGGTCGTCCACCTCCGCGGCATTGCGAACGACCTTGCGGTACACGCCATGGTAAAAGTTGTAGCGCGCCTGCGAACTCATCTGCGAGGCGAAGGTCCGCGTGCCATCCGGTCCTTCAAAAAGGAACTCATTGCTCACCTCGTCGTGCGTGACGCCGTGGTAGAAGAGAATGCTGTCGATTCCGAATCCTCTGTAGATCTGGGGCATCTGCGAGACCTGCCCATAGGAAAAGGGGCTGTATCCGACCTTCATGACCCCGCCGAGACTTCGTGCCACCCGGTGCCCGAAGAGGAGGTTCCGAACGAGCGATTCCCCGTTCACGCTGAACTCCTCGGGGCAGGTGTACCACGGCCCGATCAGAAGCCGTCCGTCTGTCACGTGGCGTTCGATGCGCTCCCTGTTTTCGGGGCGTACCTCCAAATAGTCTTCGATGGGGATCGCCTGCGAATCCATGTGGAAGGCACGGTAGTCCGGCTCCCCATCCAGGATGTCCAGCAGTCCATCGATGAACTCCAGCAATTGCATCCGGGTTTCCTGGAAGTTGCAGCTCCATTCACGATCCCAATGGGTGTTCGAGATCACGTGCATTTCATATGGTGACTTCATGCGGCACATCCTGTTACGTGTTGGAAGGCATCGCGCCTTCTCCGATTGCAGTACGTTCGGCCACGGTCGGGGCGCTCGAGGATCTCCGGGAATATGAAGCTTTGCCCCGGTCGGACACATTACCCCCTTCGAATTATAAAGTATGCTTTTATTACAATACTGCGGACCATTTTAGGCTCAGCTGGACGTTCTGTCAAAATAAATCGCATATTTTACGATTCGAGCGGGCTGCGGCGTCAATTGATCGGGGGAATACTAGCGGGGGCCTAGAAGAGCGGTTGCGGCGACAGAAGATGTCCGGACTTGGACGGACCTTTTGTATTAAAATATGCTTTTATTGTGTCAGCCGTATCGTTTTGGCTCCTTTTGTCTTGCAAAATCGGAATAAATTGTGCATTATTTCCACCATGAGCATACGGGAGCCCAATACCGACACCCTCGCCAATTTGCTTGCAGACCGTATGCATGCTGAAATCGTCGCTTCCGGGCTGCAAGAGAATGAGTTCTTTACGACCGGCGACCAAGTGGCCAAGGACAATGGCGTATCTCGGAGCATTGCGCGGGAATCACTGGGGAAGCTCACGGCGTTGGGCGTGCTCAAGTCGCGCCAGCGCAAGGGCCTTCTTGTGGGGCGACCGGACCCGGTGAAGCTGATGTCGCGATGGGTGCCCTGCTACGGACGCGGCACCCAGGGCAACGAACTGTCTCTGCTGGCTGAACTGCGGTACGTGCTGGAATTGGGATCGGTGGACTTGGCCGTTCCACACGCATCCGAAGACCAGATCAAGCGGCTATCGACGTTGGCGGACCAATTCGAGTACATCGCGTCGGAGTTTGGGCACAATCCGGAAGCCGACCAAATCGATCTTGTGTTCCACACCTTGATCTTGGAGATGACCGGCAATGAACTGATCGCCGGCATGCACCGGGTGTTGGCGGACTACTTCCTGGCGTCGTCGCGGGAAGCGCCAAAGCCGAGTGAAGATTCCGTGAGCGCCATCCGGGCGCACCATATGATCGCGGATGCCTTTGCGCGGCGCGACGCGGAGATGGTCCGGTCGGTGTTGCGTTCGCACCTCCGGAGAACGTTGGACGAGTAGCGGTTCAGGGAGGCGCTTGCGTCGGGGGAAGCTTCGTAGCGCCGCGAGGGGGGGCACGAATGGCGACGCAGTTTGGCGGTCTGGACTGGGCGATTCTAGCGGTTTACTTCGTGGGGATATCCGCCATCGGCCCCATTTTCGCACGGCAAAACAAATCGACGGAGAGCTTCTTTGTTGCCAACCGGCAGTTCCCTGCGTGGCTGCTGGGTTTGGCCATGTTCGCAACGATGATCAGCTCCGTTACTGTCGTCGCCTATCCCGCGGACGCATACAAAGCTGCGTACTTGCGCTGGATCGCGACGCTCATGTTGCCATTCGGAGTGTACATCGGGTGGAAGATCTTTCTGCCATTCTACCGCCGCAACCGTTGCACCTCCGCATTTGAATACCTGGAGGGACGGTTCGGCCCGGGCGTACGCACGTATGTTTCCGCCACCTTCACACTTGGTCAGGTCGTGCGCATCGCCACAATCCTGTATCTCGTTTCGCTGGTGTTTCAGCAAATGACCAATGCTTCCGCCTACGCGTGCATTCTCATGGGAGGCCTGGCGATCAGCGCGTATACCGTCCTGGGCGGCGCCAAAGGCGTTGTCTGGGCGCAGTTCATCCAGGTCTTCCTCCTCTGGTTTGGTTCCATCGTCCTCTTCATCACCGTCATAAACGGAATCGAAGGGGGGCTCCCCGCCGTATTCAAGATTGGCTGGGAACATGACAAGTTCATGCTGGGCGATCTCAATTCCGTCACCGGAGAACTGGAACCGGTCAAGTGGTTCTCGCTGCGGGACAAGGCCATTGTCATGATCCTGATCGCAGCTCTTGCCTCGTGGGTCTTCGAATACAGCGCCAACCAGGACGTCATACAGAAGTACGTATCGGCGAAGAATCCCCGAGAAGCCTTCAAGTCGATTTGGATCTGCTGCCTGTGCAGCATCCCGACCTGGGGTTTCTTCATGCTCCTGGGGACATCCCTGTATGTGTTCTTTCTGCAGCACCCCGACCCGCAGGCACAAGCGATTCTGGTCGGGGCAGACGGGGCCAAGGCGGAGTCCATTCTTCCGTACTTCTGCGTCAAGATGATCCCGACCGGCTTGGCGGGCATCGTCATCGCGGGGATTCTCGCCGCAGGCATGTCTTCCTCTTCCGCGACGATCAGCAGCATCTCCGCCGTGTTCATCACCGATATCTACCGGCGCCACCTCGTAAAGACTGCCAGTGAGAATCACTATGTCCTGGCTGCGCGCGCGACCTCGGCACTGTCGTGTCTGCTGATGATGGGCGGAGCTGCGTTGTTCTACACCCTGAGTGACCTGACCCTGCAGGACTTCTTGATGAAGACCACCTCGGTTCTGTCAGGCGGGATACTGGGCGTCTATGTACTGGGATTCCTGACGACGCGCGGCTCGGGCCGCTCGGTCGGGGTGGGCCTTGTCGCCACGGTTATTTTCTCGGCGTATATTGCGGTGACGGACCTCCTGAAGGTTTCACCGGAACAGATCATGAACGCCATCGGATGCTCCGCCCATACCGCCGACCTTCTGCTGAGGCCGGTACACATTTACTACGTTGGGTTGGCCGGTCAATTGTTGACCTTTGTCGTTGGATACCTCCTCTCGAGCCTGTTCGAACCCAAGCGCGATTTGACCGGCCTGACGTTCTGGACCCAGATCAACCCGGAGCCCGGGGAAGAGTAGTTGCCGGGAGTCGGGGATCACCTCGGCACGAGCGAGTATCCTTCGAGGTGGGTTCGCTGACGGGGTCCATGACATCGGTTGGAACTTGATGGTCGGTAGGTGCAGAAATCGTGAAAGGCAGGCTATTCTACCCTTACAGGGTAGGGTAGTAAGGACGGGGGTTCTACACCCAGGGTGGGCCTCCGCTGCGCTTCGGCCAACCCTGGACTACTAACTTGCAGGGTCTCAAAAAAGTCACGCACATTCTGCGCGGCTTTCGGACTACGTTGGCCTGCGGTCGCATGCACCAGAAGCATGTTGGCCTTCCATGCCGTCAGAGCGCGGCGTGCATCTGCAGCCCTGGCAAGGGTGCAG
>JADLCA010000281.1 GCA_020847495.1 Candidatus Hydrogenedentota bacterium
ACAAGGCACTCCTCTCAACGTGTTCTGCCGTGTGGACATCATGCGGGGCACGCTGGGTTTCGGCGCGTGCCAGTACGTTCTGGATTTGGACGGCCTGGACGCCCAGAGCAGCCCCACTCCGGCTCTGGTGATGGAGTGGATCGAAAAGCAGGTGAAGGCCGGGCGCGCCGCCAAGTCGCGGGACAAGATCGCGCAGCGGCTCGATCAAATGTGCGGACATGTGGAACACGCAGACCGGCGGATTCAGGCCTACCAGGAACTTGCCCGGGTTCTCGCGCAGGAGACCGCCTCGGCTGATGCTTCATCACCCGACGCGAAGGCTCTTGCGCGAATCGGAGCGATTGCACAAGAGCTGTTGGACGAAGCCAGCGCTTATACGCAACGCGGCAGTGCGACGGACCAGGCGCGAAAAGAGACAGAGGCCGCGATGCAGGCATTGGACAGTCCTCAAGCAGCGGATGCGCTTACGCCCATCAGCGAGCGGCTTCACGGCTTGGGAGAGGCGCAAGACCGCGCTCTGTCCAAAGGGCGCATGGCCGTGCGCAGAATCGATCAACTCGCGCTCGACTTGTTGAACGAGGAGGCGGCGTCTTCCACCTTTGCCCGGACGGTGCATGAGCGGGCATTAAGACTTCTTCACGACACCCCTGAACGCTCGGAATAACGTTGACTTGGGTGGCCCGCGCACGCGCCGGGCCCGGAACAGACCACGAGGATTGGAGCAGTGCCATGAGGTTTCTACGCAGTTTACCTATAGTGATACTCCCGCTGCTGGCCGCGGTGCTTGGGGTATTTCCGGCGCAGGCGCAGGGATCCGCGGAAGGAGTCCGTGTGTTCGACACCGTGACCGGGTCCTTCGCGCCGCTGACGGCCGTCGCGATGTCGTCTCCGTCCCGGTGGAAGGTAGTTGACACGGCCGGGGGCTCACATACGTTCGCGGGCGACGCGGTCATCATGACCGACAAGAACGCCGCTGTCTTTCGGAAGAACAGCGGGGGCGCGGAGACGTATGCGCGATCCGCCACAGGCTGGGTCCGATATGCGAGTCTCGTGCCCAAAGGCGAGCAGATAGCAAAGAGCGTGAACGCCCTTAGCGCCGTGAAGACCGGCAAGGACGAAGCGGTGCTCGAAGCGGTATACAAGACAGCCGGCACGGAAACACTCACCGTTCGCTTCCAGATGCGCGGTGCGAGCGGAGTGCTCGAGGTCTTGCCGGTGAAAGGCGCCGATCGAGTGCTGTTGGACGCAAGCGCGCGGTACGCGGTTTTGCCCAGTACTTCCGGTGCGGGGCTGCTCGTGGACCCCATGTCGATCAAGACTCCGGAGACCCAAGTCGACGGGGAGCGGTGGGTGCTTCACATGATCGAGCAAGGCGACGTCATCGCGATGTGCGAGTGGAGTGGAGAAGAGACCAGCATCACTGCCAAAGCGGGCGGTCCTGAGGATGCCCGTGTCGTCCTTTCCAGCGAGGTCCCACTGACCAAGGAAGGCGTGCGCGCATCGGGACTGCTTCTGAAGGGCGCATGGAGGGAGAAACAGGTTGCTGGCGCCGGGGGCGTTCAGCAGACACACGTGTTGTGGCGCTGGCCCGAACCCGCACCCTGGGCGGACACGCAAGCCCCAGGCGAGGCGGGCCGCACCAAGCTCGCGGAGTTCGAAGCCCAGGCGGATGCCGTTGCCGGTGGCGGTGCTGTGCCTTTCGCCGTGCTGCTGGACACGGGCGCCGCTTCCGATGCCGAAATCAGCAGCGAGGCCATGGCGGGGTTCCGCAAGTGGTCTAAGGTGGAAGCCGATGATACGGCACACGCGTTCACGGGCGACGCCGTCATCATGAACGACAAGATCGCGATGGCCGTGCGCAAGAACGGGACCGGCGCGGAGTTGTACTCGCGGGAGGGAAACACCTTCCGTCCGCAAGCCACGGTATCCCCTAGCGCGGGTGGAGCGGTTCAAAAACTGGCTTTGCTCAAAATTGAGAGCAACGCGGACGATACGGTCGTCCTGAATGCCACTTACGCAACCGCGGATAGTGGCACGGCAGGGATTCGCTACGAAGTGAACATGGGCCAGGTGTTTGTGAAGACACAGCCGATGGAGGGTACGGCGAAGGCCGTTGTGAAAGCGCCGAGCCGGTACGCGGTACTCCCGGACTTCTTTGCCGACGATATCATCATCGATGCGCGCGGACTGCCCTCGGACCACGCGGAACTGCCCAGTGAGAACTTTCTCCTGCATATGACCGACAAGGGGAATGCGATTGTCATCACTGTGTGGGACAACCGCGAACAGGAAGTCGGCGTGACCTTGTCCGGCGTATCGAACCAGCGCCAGATTGCCGCAACCGAAATTGCCTATGGCGAGAAGGGCGCAGTCTGGGTGGCGCTCCTTGCGGGGCAGGGGGTCTGGCATGATCGCGAGATCGGTCTTGAAGAGAAGGATCGCATCCTCCCCCTGAATTGGCGCACCCCCTACCCGGCGATTTGGCGCGTGGACGTCACGCGTTCCGACCGCTTGACCGACAGTTGGGAAATGCTCTCCGAGACGGCCAAAGGCAAATTCAAGAAGCACGGGCTGTTCACGGAAAGCGAGGACTCCTGGACCATCCAGGACTGGTGGGGCAGCGGCGAGCGCACACGCATCGCGTCCGGACTCGGGCGCTTCAAGTATCCGTGCTGGGTGGATCTGAATGGCCAGGGATTCTTGCAGCCGCTCAAGGAAGGTATCGAGTTCAAGGGACCGGCCGTCCTCTACCCAATCAACCGGCTCGCCGCGACTCCGCTGGAGAAGCACACGCTCGTGGATGTCGTTCGCGCGACGCTGGGCGTGGGTCCGTGCCAGTACATCCTCGATCTGGAAGGTCAACAGGAGCAGGCCGCGGGCTGGCCGACGTGTACCGTGCAGGACGTGCTGGACGAGATTTACGAGAAGAACCAGCAGGCGGCCCAGCGCGCGGAAGTGCAGCAGGCTTTAAAGAACGTGGTCGATTTCATCACGATCATCCGCCACCGCATCGACGCCTACGAGCAGTTCGGGAAAGACATGCAGGCCTACCTCGCGGACGCACAGGCGAAGGACGCGGCGCACGCTGCCTTCTTCGGCGAGATGCTGGCAGTTGTGAAAGAGATCGACACCCATATCGCGGCCAGCAAGGACAAGATCCAATCCATAGAAGTGGCCCAGAAACTGGCCGACGACTTCCGCGCCCAGGTTCTAAACGACGACAGCGCGGGGGCCTTTGAAAAGTGCAAGAGCTTTACCGCCCAGTGGGTGGAGATTGGCGGCGCACAGGACGAACTGGTCGCGGAATGCCGCAAGGTGGTGAAGATCCTGAGACAGCGCGCAGGCATGGCACTGGCCCAGGACGAGGGCCTCGCAACGGTGGTTGGCCACATTCGCGAGCAGACTCAGAATATGCTGCGGGCCCCGGTGAACTACGAGGCCGCGCGCCACTAACACACGCTCAACAGGAATGGACACTCCAACGATGAAGATAGTGCTGCTCCCCGCTCTGATGATGGCCCTGCTGGTTTGCGGGTGCGGAAACCCCGCACCGACGGCCCCCGCCGCGGAGAACGGAGAGGCAAAGACCGTGCCTTCACCAGAGACTGTTGCCGCACCCGAACGTATCACCACCAAGACTGGCGTGGTCATGGTTCGCATCCCCTCTGGCACGTTTCGCATGGGCTCGGACACGGGCGGGGACGACGAACAGCCCGTCCATGAAGTGACGGTTGGCGGCTTTCTCATGGACGTATGCGAGGTCACGCAGAAAGACTTCGAGGCGCTTATGGGGCAGAATCCCGCGAAGTTCAAGGACCCTTCGCATCCGGTAGAGCAGTTGGGGTGGTTCAGCGCGATCAAATACTGCAACATGCGGTCCATGCGCGAAGGGCTGACGCCGTGCTACGACCTCGAAACAGCTGCCTGCAATCTCGCGGCGGATGGCTACCGGCTTCCCACTGAAGCGGAGTGGGAGTATGCGTGCCGGGCCGGGAGCGACACGGCCTATTCGTTTGGCGATGAGGGAGGAAAGCTCGGCCCCCACGCGTGGTTCGAAGACAACGCCGATGGGTCCACGAAACCCGCCGGCCAGAAGACCCCCAATGCGTGGGGCCTCTACGATATGCACGGAAACGTGTGGGAATGGTGCACGGACATCTACAGCGAGAACGCATACGCGAGCGCGGGGGCCAGCGACCCCTGCAACCAGAGCGAGGGCGAGGGACGTGTGTTGCGCGGCGGCGGATGGGATAGTCCCGCAGAGTTGTGCCGTTCGGCCACTCGCTACAGCGAAGAGCCGGGACTGGCCGATGTGTGTTTTGGATATGAAGAATACGGCTTCCGCTGCGTGCGGCGCGAAATAGCGACGGATGCAGTTGCACAGTAGTTGGAAGGCATCGACCAGAGAAGAGTTGAGACCGCGAATGGCAGATGTGGTGTGCCACACGCGCTTGCCATGCATGGAGAGAGTTCCTCCTTTCTTGCCGAGTCTGGACTGTGCAAGAGCTACAAGAGTCTCGGATGAACGAGGAATAGGAGTTGGGCGTGTGGGACAGGCGCCCTCGCCTGTCTCTTGGCTTGGGATGTAGCGGACGGTTCCACGCAGTTTCTCGTGGAATCGTGTAAGCACGCACCCAAGGCTCCGCAATGGCTTTGAGGGCTGGCGGTGTATCGCGTAGCATAGTTACTGGGGTTTAGATTGCTCTTTCACACTTGGACATTTGCATTATTCTTTCTCGTTGCGTACCCAGTCCATCTGGCGCTGCGCCACACGCGCTTTCGCAGCCACTGGCTCCTGCTCGTATCATACGTGTTTTACGGCGCGTGGAATCCGCTGTACCTCCTGCTCATCGTCTACTCCACCTGGATCGACTACGCCTGCGTGAACCGCATGTCCAAGAGTCCGCGGAAGAAGTTCTGGCTTGGCGTCAGTATTTTGAACAATCTTGGACTGCTCGGGTTCTACAAATACGCAGGTTTCGCTACGGAGAACCTCAACGCGTTGTTCGCCAGCATTGGTTCCGGCGTCCATCTTCCCGCGCCCGACGTGCTGCTGCCGGTTGGAATCTCGTTCTACACGTTCCAGTCCATGAGCTATACAATCGACTTCTACCGGGGCCATATCGAGCGCGAACCGAACTTCATCCGCTTCGCGGCGTTCGTGTCACTGTTTCCCCAACTCGTGGCCGGACCGATCGAGCGCGCGTCCAATCTCTTGCCCCAGTTGCAGCGCAACTCGCCCATCACCCGGCAGGCCATCTCGGAGGGGATGTCGCTGTTCGTGGTGGGGCTCTTCAAGAAGGTGGCCATCGCGGACTATCTGGCCGTGTACGTGGACCGGGTGTACAGTGATCCCGGCCAGCACCACTCCCCCGCGCTCATCCTGGCCACCTTCGCGTTTGGCTGGCAGATCTTCTGCGACTTCAGCGGCTATACCGATATGGCTCGCGGCATCGGCCGCATGATGGGTTTCCGCTTCATGCTCAATTTCAATAACCCCTATCTCGCCACCGGACTCGGTGATTTCTGGGCACGGTGGCACATCAGCCTGTCCACGTGGTTCCGCGACTATGTGTACATCCCGCTCGGCGGCAACCGCAAAGGCACGTGGGGCACCTACCAGAACATGTTCATCACCATGGTAATCTCGGGCCTCTGGCACGGCGCGGCGTGGACCTTCATCGTTTGGGGCTTGTTACACGCACTGGGGCGCGTGGGCACCCGTGAACTCGAACGAACCGCCGTGTACCGGGAACGTGTGCCGAAGCTGGTCAAGCAGGCCATGGTGTTCGTGTTCGTGACGTTCACCTGGATCTTCTTCCGGGCAGAAGACATGCCCCAGGCCTGGACGATAATTTCGCGCATCTTCACATCGGGATGGGCCGACCCGCGGTTCCCCTTGCTAGCCCTTGGCCTCGTGCTGGCCTTGTGGGCATATCAGTACATGATCGAGTCGCGCGCCAAGGTAGTCTTTGACAATCCGGCCGTGCGCGTCGCCGGCATCGTCGCCATGGTGGTGTATATCGCCGTGTTTCCGGCGGCCAGCGATCAGGCCTTCATCTACTTCCAGTTCTAGGGATGAGCACAGGAATGAACACAGAGAACGAGCCGTTCCCGTCCAACGCGCTAAAGATGTCCGTGGCGCTGTGGAGCGTCGCGGGACTCTTCCTGCTGATCCTCTATTACGCCGTGCCGCAACTCTGGAAGGGAATTGAACGATTCGAGCCTGGGCCCGACTACCGCATCCCCTATTCACTCAGTGAAGACTACTGGCTCTACAGCCGCTACGCGGGGATGGTGGCGGAGCGGGATGCGATCCCCGTGGTGGGGGATTCGGTCGTGTGGGGACAGTACGTGGTCGAGAATGAAACCTTGACACACTTTCTCAACGCGGAACTGGGTTCGGCCCGTTGCGTGAACATGGGTGTAAACGGTACACACCCGGCGGCGTTGGCGGGACTCATCAAGCATTACGCGCAGCCCCTGAAGGACAGGAGGGTAGTGGTCCACCTCAATCCGCTCTGGATGAGTTCTAAACGCCACGATCTCCGGGACGAGCGCGCGCGGCGTTTCAACCACCCCCGGCTCGTGCCGCAGTTCTACCCCCGAATCCCCAGTTACGAAGCCACCTTCGCGGAGAGGATAGGAACCGTCGTTGACCGGGAATCCGGTCTCCTCTCGTGGACAGCCCACCTTCGGATTGCATACTACGGCAACAAGAACATCCCGAATTGGACTTTCGAACACCCCTACGCCAATCCCCTTCTGCCGATGATCCTGGAGTTGCCTAAGGACGGCGACACGCCGCCAAGCGAGCCCATACCCTGGCAGCAGCGGGATATGGGGATTCAGGATTTCGCCTGGGTGCCGATGGAGGACTCCCTGCAGTGGGGCTTCTTCAGGGAATCGTTAAACGTGCTGCAAGATCGCGGAAACGAGGTTTTCGTGATCCTCGGGCCCTTCAACGAGCACATGCTAACGGCCACGAGCCTGGAAATCTACAAGAAGCTTCGCGAGGACATGGAAACGTGGCTGCGCGCGCAAGGGGTGGCTTACGTGGCGCCGCAAATCCTGCCGACCGAGTTGTACGCGGACGCAAGCCATCCCCTGCGCGACGGTTATGCGCTCCTGGCCCGCAATCTCCTTGACGACCCGACCTTCCGGGAGTTTGTGACTGCTCCCCAAGCCGCTCTGTCCGGCTCCCCTTGACTCCCTCCCCGGCGTGCGGGGCCGTCCTTGCTGTCGTTGCCGTCCTGCGCCCTCTTCCCCGCGCGAGGAGAACTGGGGCACATCGGCGCTTACCGGTCGGCGTGGCGCCGATCCACAAACACGACGCTTTTCCCGTTCGGCTGAGCCATTTGCCGGGCCTGCGCGAGCACTTCAAACATCTTCTTCGCGGACTTGAAATGCCGGAATTGCGTGTGGGCCACGCCGATGGACAAAGCCATCAGGGGATACTTGGCTTCCCGCCCCTTCTTATCCGTTGCGATGATGAACCCCTGCTGGAGTTCCTTGGGTGTATAAAGCTGGCCGACCGTGTCGTCAAACGTCTGCGTGAGAGCGCTGCAGAAGCGTTCGTAGTCCGGCAGATTCAACAGCACGACGAAATGCTCGCCGCCCAGGTGGGAGATGAAACTCTCGTAGATGCCGGTGTTTCGCATCAGCTTCACGAGGGTCTGCGCCATGAACTCGAGGGCCCGCTTTTGGCCCTGCTGGCCATACGCGGCGCAATAGGGCTTGAAACCCACCATGTCCAGGTAGCACGTGGCAATCGCCATGCCACGGGAAAGGCGATGGTTGATTTCCCGCTTGATGGCTTCAGTACCAGGCAGGTTTGTCACGGGGTTGAGCCGCGTGATCGAATCCTGGAGGGCCTTGAGACTCGTCAGCTTCTCGATGAGATGGTCCAGCTTGAACGGTTTTGCCAGGAAATCGTCGGCACCTTGTTCAAGCCCGTGCATGACTTCCGGTTCCTCGCCCAAGGCAGTCAGGATGAGGATGCCAATCTTGTAGAGTTCCGGGTCTTTGCGAATGCGGCGGCAGATCTGGTAGCCCGTGACACCCGGAAGCATGATATCCAATACCGCGATATCGGGCCGGACCTGCTTGGCCAATTCGAAGGCGCCCTCGCCTGAATTGGTGACGGTGACCTGGTGGCCTTCGTCAACCAGCTTGGTCCGAAGGAGTTCCGCCAAATCCACGTCATCGTCCACGATAAGAATTTTGTTCATGACAACCTTTCCCAAATGGCTGGGGCTCCCCCCACCGCTACCATAATGATAGTAGATACGTACCCCAAACGGCAAGAAGAGTATTCCGAGGACGCCCGGTGGCAGCAGCGTTCAAAGGGCGACCGAACGAGAAAGCGCGGTCTTCGTAGGGCGGGAATTGTTCCCGCCTTTCTGAAGGACCTGGGAGCGCCGCCGGGACTTTCAAGGCCTGATGGGCATGCCGGCGTTGCGGTAGGGCAGCACGCTGGTTCACGGCCGGGCTGTCCCCTTTCCAATACGCGATTGGAGAGGCAAGAGGGCGGGAACAAATCCCGCCCTACGAAATCCGCTCCTTCTGTAATCGGTAAACCCGCTCAACCTCAAGTGAATGGCGCGGCAAAACGCGTGCGACCGTTGATCCGGATACCCGCCCCTGCTACGCTGGACCCATGGAGAACTCAGTTTTGCACGATCGAAAAGCGGAAACCCCGGAGGCCAAGGCCCGCTGGGTCCAATCTCTGTCCATGGAGGAACGGATGGATTTGCTCTGCGAATTCACGGACCTCGCCCTCAGCATAAACCCGGCCCTGCAGGAGCGGAAGCTTGCTCAATCGGTTCCAGGACGTATTCAGGTCATTTCAGCACCATGACGTGAAGTATGTGGTGATCGGAGGCGTCGCGGCGATCCTTCATGGCGTGCCCCGAGCCACCTTTGACCTGGACATTCCGATCGAAGCTTCCCCCGAAAACGCTCGCCGTCTCCTTGCAGCCCTGTTGGAGGCGAACCTCGGAGCCGCTGCCCTCACCAGTGTCGATAATATCCTCGCCAATGAGATTACAATTTTTCAGGACCGTGTGCGACTTGATGTGCAAACATTCACGCCTGGTCTCCGATTCGAGGACGCCTGGCGCAATCGCGTGACCCTGACCTACAGGGGTCAGGAGTTCTTCGTCGCGTCCAGAGGTGACCTGATTCGTCGAAACGCGCGGCCGGCAGAGCAGTCGACATAGAGGATGTCAGCCGTCTGGAATCTTCCGAAGAACCGGCATAGCGAAAGACAGAATCAAGGACGCACTCCCGTTGGTTGGGGGGCATTCGCCGGGCGTCCTCACGGTCCGTTGATTCTCGAAGTCGAATGCTATCCGCGACGGACGCGAAAGGGGGAATCGTACGATGCGCTGCGTCGATTCGCTGAGCCGTTTCATCTGGCTGCTCGTTGCGGCCATGGACATCCTAGTCTGCTTTACTGCTTCGGCCACAGATGAAGCCATCCGCGCCGATTTCGCCAACCCTCCAATCGAATGCCGGCCGCGGACCTTCTGGTTTTGGCCGGGAAACGCCGTCACACGCGAAGAAATCACGTGGGAACTGCAGCAAATGCATGAGAAAGGGCTAGGCGGCGTGTTGCTGAATAGCGCCTTCGGGCCGCTGTACGAAAGAGGCTCCATCCCCTATCTGTCCGACGAACATCTCGCCATGCTGCGCCATGCGGTGTTGACGGCCCGCGACCTGGATATGAAGGTCACGCTGAACTTCAGCGGCGGCTGGGTCTTCGGCGGGTTCTGGGTCGCTCCGGAGGAACGCAGCCAGAGTCTTGTACCAGCCTTTGTGGAATTGACAGGCCTTCAGACCTTTTCCGGCGAACTGCCTCGATTCGAAAAAGCCTCCGACCATCGCGGCGAAATCCAGGTTGCCGATATTCCGGATATTGACAAACTGGTTGCCGTGGTCGCCGGGAGAGTGGTCGATGGCACAATTGACGCCGACTCCCTGATCGATCTTACCTCGCGCGTCAAAGGAACCTCGCTCGCGTGGCACGCGCCCGCGGGTTCCTGGCGCATCATGGCCTTCTGGCTCAAGCCAACCGGACAGCGCACCGTGGCCAAGGATTTTGGTCAGGATCACTGGTGTGTCGATCATTTCAGCCCGACTGCCATGAAGCACTACTGCGATTTCATCGGCGGTAAGTTCTATCAGGCCGTGGGTGACGAGTTCGGTAAGACCGTCGAGGCCCTGCATTGCGACAGTTTTGAAATGGCGAGTCTGCCGAACGGATTCTATTGGAGCGACGGCCTTATGGCCGAGTTCCGGCAGTACAAAGGGTACGACCTCGCGAAATACCTGCCCGCACTCTGGTGGCCTGTGGGCGATATCTCCCCCAAGATCAAGTACGACGTGAATGACTTTCTGCACCACGCCGGGATGAAGATATTCGTCGAGACCTTTGTGAACTGGTGCCATGACCATCACGTGAAGGCGAGCATGGAACCTTACGGGTTTACCACGGACACGTTGGAGAACACGGGCGCAGTAGACCTTCCTTTCATGGAAGTCACTCCCGGCGAAAAGGACGCGGTACCCTGGTTTGACACGCGCATCGGCCCGCGGCGCTATGTCGCGTCCGGCGCCAATCAGTATGGCCGAAACGTCGTCGGCGTGGAGGCCTACACCTTCATCCATTGGGAGCTATATCGCGCCACCCTCGAGGAACTGAAGATCGCAAGCGACGGCTTTCTATGCGCGGGCGCGAACCAATTTTACAACCACCTCTACTGCTACACGCCCGAGCGTGAGATTGCACCCTCAAGGGCCCTGCCTTGGGAGGTCGTGCTCAATCACACGAACATCTGGTGGAAGCACTACGGGCTGCTTTCCGACTACCTCGCACGGTGCTGTTACCTGCTGCGGCTCGGGAGTCCGCGAAAAGATATCGCGGTCTACTCTCCCCTCGCGAATCAGTGGACGCTCGACGTGCAGAACTGCCGCAAGTGGACGCGGGAATTCTATTGGGGCGGCCTGGGAAAGCTGATCGCCGCGAATGGCTATGACTTCGATTTGATCAACGACGATGTCTTGCAGCATCACGCAGACCTGCATGATGGCAAGATCCGCGCGGGTGCGATGTCCTATCGCGTGCTCATTCTGCCAAATATTCAGGCGATGCCGCTGGCGACGCTGCAGGCGGTGCGGGAGTTCGTCCAAGACGGCGGGGTCGCGGTCGCCCTCGAATGCGTCCCGGAAAGTTCAACCGGATTGACGGATTACGCTGCTAACGACGCGCAGGTGCGCAGCATGGTGAGCGAGATGTTCACCGAACCCGCCGGGGACAACGGCACCGGGCCCAAAGACTATGGTGAAGGGCGCACGCACTACATCAAACTGGTCATCAATCGCCAGGACGTGTTGGATTGGCGCAGCAGCATGCTTGACCCATTTGTGGATACGTTGCGTGAACACGTGAGGCCGGATATGGGGATCGACTTCGCTCTGGAAGGACTGCGCGAGAACAACGGCTTGACCTTCGCGCATCGCGTGCTCGATGGCACGGACATCTACTTCGTGAGCAACATTCAGGATCAAGCCAGCGCCATGCCTCTCACCTTCCGGGTTCAGAATCGAGTCCCCTGGCGCTGGAATCCCTATACCGGCGCGATAACACGCCAATGGCAGTACCAGTCGACTCAGGACGGCATCAAGATTCCGCTCAAGCTGGCGCCGTTTGAGTCCACCTTTGTAATCTTCGAGGCTGGTGAGGAGCCCATGCATGTTGCGGACACCAGTTTCGACTATCTCGTCGAAGTGAAGGCGGCTGCGGTTGAGGCTCAGTGCAACGAAAACGGCGAACACTTCGTTGTCATAAGCGGCGAAGGCGGGTCAAGAACATGCTCAGCCACAGTGCGCGACATCCCCGCGCCATTGAATATCGATGGCGAGTGGAAGATGACCTTGGAGGGTCGCGGTTTCGAGAAGGTTGAACGAACCCTCACGAAACTCAGTTCGTGGACAGAGGACGCAACCACAAGGCATTTCAGCGGCACGGGGCGGTATGAGACTGAATTCACGCTACCCAAGGCCTATCTCGCCCGGGGGATAGAACTGCAGTTGGACCTGGGCCGGGTGGGCAATGTGGCTGCGGTCGAAGTAAACGGTGCCCGTGTCGGAACCTGCTGGATGCGCGGGCAGACTCTGGATATCACCAACTCCACGCGCCGTGGCCTCAACCAGCTCGTCGTCCATGTGACCAACACGGACATCAACCGCGCCAGTAGTTTGACCGAACCGGTACCGGTCCCCGAAGACCTGGTGCCTCACTACGGCAGCGGCACCTCCCCCTTCACCGAACACTTCCGCGGTCCCGCCGGCTTCAAACCCCTCCCCGCCTCCGGCCTGCTCGGACCAGTGCGGATCGTGGCGATGAAGCGGGTCAGTATTCCGCTTCGGTGAACCGAACAGGTGTCGACGGAGGGGTCCATCCGCGCTTTGCCGCACTGGCCCACGGCAGAGGTCCACCTCACACCCCAGTGCGCTGTAGGATGAACCCGATAATCCTAAAAACGGCGGTTGAATGGGACTGACCCTTTCTTTCGCGTAGGCTTTGCGGAGCGAAACATGGGGTCTGTCCCCTCACCCAATGGCGGTTCAACTGCCGTTTTTTTGGATAATGAGCGGTCACTGCCCGGACTCATTCCCGTAACTAACTTGCTGCTCCTCTCACGACATCGGCGAGCAACTCCGCGCCGACCGACACAGCCACCATCAACAACAAAAACAACACGCTCTGGGCGAGCAGTAGCCAGCCTCTCCGGCCGCGTGACCTGAACGCATAAATGGGGAACCCAACGAACGCAACGAGGAAGATAGTCCAGCGCAAGCTGCGCGACAAGGTGTAGCCACGCAACTGCGCATCCGTGGCGCACCAAAGCAGCAGGCAAAACATGAAGGAGAGCGTGTCCAATATGGTCGAGGTCTTCTCCCATCCAGGAGTTGCAGCAAGAATGCCGTCCAGAATCCCAAAGATGCCGGATAGAAGGAGAATGACTCCCAGGAGGATGAGCTTCTGCCGTTCAAGATTCGCGACAATATCGGGATGAGAATCGTCTGCGTTTTCCATGCGAATAGTACGCCTCGGATTGGTGCAGACTGTCAAGATTGAGTGGAATGACCAGGAACGCCCGGCGTGGAAGCCGGGCACGAAGAGCAATGCAAGACCATGGGCAGGGATGCCCATGCCACCTCATGCGTCTCTTTTCCGAATCAGCCTAATCGGTGCAGTCGATGGAAGAGCCCTGTGCCGCACCTTCAGCGCTCAAGCCTGGAGGGGCGCTGTTTACCCAGGGCGCCGCTTCGCTCTGCCCTGGGCTAGTATGGTTTTGGCCCTTCAGGCCGTCGTACAAGCGTCGCCAGCTACGTTCCCTGTCCCCTTCATCTCCACTAATCTGCGTCATCAGCGGAAATTGTCTTCGTTTGGTTGCGGCCTTGGCCGCGCCGTGCGGCTTTAACCGTGAATTTTCGCCTTCACTTCTCACAGACGTATGCCGTCAAGAAGCCGTTGAAATCTTTCCGCAGTATTTTCAGGCCCGCGCGGTCCAGCATGCCCTCGAGGATCCAATCGAGCGTCGAGAATTCGGATTTGATGTGCCGTACCGTCTTGTCCGCGAAATCATCGCCGCCTTGTTTCCGAATGCCGGCAATGAGCGCCTCGAAATAGGCATCGAAGTCCGGTGTCTGCGCGGGAAACACGACGTCCCGGAGGTAGAAGCGCCCGCCCTTTCGCAGCTTTTGAGCGGTATTCTCCAGTGCGCGGCTTTTCCAAAAGTCGGGAAGGTGGTGCAACGCCAACTGCGAGACAATAGCGTCGACCTGAGTGTCCGGCTGAAATCCGGAGAGGAAGCCGCCGAGTTCGAATTCGACATTTTCAACGCGACGCTCTTCCGCCTTGCGGCGTGCATACGCCAGCATGACGTGCGAGACATCCGCCGCGAAGACCTTCTTGCACATACGGGACAACTGAAGCGCGCACTCCCCCGTTCCGGTTCCGATCTCCCAAACCGTAGAATCTGGTTCAATCGCGATCGCTTCGGCAATGTCAGCGGCTTCCTTCGCCACATCGCGGAGGCGCCGCATGCGCTCGTCGTACTCGCGGACTTCGTTCTCATCGCGGTAGTCCGTGCCGATCTGGACCGATTCGTCGTATTGCCATGGGTACGCCATACTTGCCCTTACAGATTTAATGCGCATCTGAACTGCATTGTGCAGTGCACACGAGGAGTCTCCAAGCACTCGAGGTTTCGGGTCACCGCGGCCACGTCCACACCATAGTTGTCGGGGAGCGGAGTGAATTTTCACAAGGTGACGGACGAGATCTGTGACCGCACAACTTCTGGCATGCCTGCTCAAACTCACTTGTGATCCGGTGAGTATCGCACAGCGCCCGAAGAGCGGGAAGCGCCGCTCCGCACGGCCGCGCGCGAGAAGCGCTTCCCAGAAGACTGGTGTGCCTGAAGCTGAGGACTCAGCAACAAGAATACCCTGTCGCCTCAGTCAGGAGTCCGCATAAGCCGGATACCGACAATCGCAGATCCGCCGTCGGCATCTTCGCTATAGTCGCGATTGGCCGCGCGGCAGGCGTCCGGATAGTCCATCCGCGACCCGCCGCGGATGACCCACTCGCTACCGCTGGGCGCGCCGCTTGGATCGATTATCGGGCCAGCGGGGTAATCGCCATACCAATCAGCACACCATTCAAACACATTGCCAGCCATATCGTACAAACCCCAGTCATTGGGCAGCTTGTTTCCGACGGGATGCGGCTTGAAGTTGCTATTGAGGTAGTACCATGCATAGTCGTCAATCTCTGTTTCTGCCGCATCTTCTCCCCAATAGAACCGCGTAGACGATCCCGCGCGATAGGCGAACTCCCACTGTGCCTCGGAAGGAAGCCCGTACACACCTCCGCCAGACCCATCCGTTGACCCATTCAGGGCCGAAATGAACGACTGGGCATTATCCCAACCGACGTAGTGTACGGGCTTGTTGGGACCCACATCCGTGGAAGGATTGCTTCCCATCACCGATTCCCATTGCGCCTGAGTCACTTCATATTTGCCCAGCCAGAATCCACTGCTCAACGTAACTTCGTGCTGGGTTTCGTCGGACTCAGACCCGACCTCCGACTCCGGACTTCCCATTGTGAATGTTCCCGCAGGAATCCAGACAAACTCCATACCGTCGAATTCTCGAGTGTCTCCCGCACGGAGTTGCCTTCTGGGACAACCCGTGGTCACAACGAGCGCAATCGAAACCAGGAGCACACAGATGACCAGTTGCAAATACTTCATGGAAAGTACCCCCGCTACTGCTTGGACGCTTTCGGCGCCCTCCCCTTATTACTGACGGGGCCAGACGGCCTCGCCAAGCGTGGGACCCCCGCCCCTCGCTTCGGTTGTCAGGTTATATCAGTTCACCGGAGTGTTCAAGCGTCCAAGCAGGCAAGGCAATTGCATCAAGATCGCCCATTGCGTCACCGTCACAAAGTCCGGTTGGAATTGCCAGCCCCTACATTGGAAATGCTGTGAGTTGAATGTGATGCAGCGTATGTTGAACCCGTGCCCGACTGCTGCGAATCGGCGGCGCTGCCCCCCCGTGAATTGGCGGCGTCAAGCCGCCTCAATGGCCTGAAAGGCCTATGTACTCATAGCCCGGGGTTGGCCCGCGGAACGCGGGACTACCCCGGGTCAGCACGTTCCGGAGGAATCCCCTGAAAGGGGTGCATAGCCCAAGGTTCAATCTAATGAACGGCGCGTTTGGGATCGGCGGCTCGACGACTATGCAACCCTTACAGGGTAGTAAGAATGGGCATCCCGATACCCGGGGTAGGCCTTCGCTGCGCTACGGCCAACCCCGGGCTATGAGTACGCAGGCCTTTCAGGCCATAGAAGCGCGAAAGGTAGCCGGACTCAAGGCGCTACGGCACGCGGGTAGCACCACACACCGCGCATGGGCCGATAATACGCCTGGCAGTAATCCAGACAGAACCGAGGCACATTGGGCCGTGCGGGTCCATGCCATGCAGGTGCGCCGTCTTCGTGCGATTGCTCTGGGGTTCCGGCGCTCCTGACCAGGTGCGGGCAGGCGCAGCGTTTGGGCGGAATAGTGGCGCGGTCTGGTATACTCAAGGGTAGGGGGATGCGCTGCCTCATCGCCAAACCGTGGCGGGATGCCGATTTGTGTTCCGTCCGTCCTCTCCCTATACTTAGGAGTTGCCGCGTCGCGGTGCGAGCACTCATTGCTCGGTAACGTCAGTAGACAGAGGGAATCACGATGAAACGATTCGCCGTGTTGGCCGTGTTGTGTCTTGTCGCCTTGGTCGCGTGCAAGAAGGATCCGCCTCAGCCACCGACTCCCCCGCCACCGCCGCCTCCTACTGCCGAGGCGCTGGAACAGCGCGTGATGGAGAAGGTAGAACCGCTTATGGCTGACCCGCTGAACGGCAAGGCCATGACGGAGACACTGTCCAAAGAGGTGGCTAGCCTGAAGACGGAACTGAACGGCGCCAGTGCGCAAGCGCGCCTCAAGAACCAGTTCATCGACAAGCTGAAGGAAGCCCATCAAGCTGAACTGTGGGATTCAGTTGTCAACCTGTGTGACGCGGTGGACATCCTGGACCCGGGCAACACGCGGACTTCCCGCTACCGCCAGCGCGCCATGGACGAGAAGAGCCGCCCGGTGGTTACGATGACGGGCGTCTTCGAGCTTGACGGGGTAACCACCGTCTTCTTGGAGATCTATCTGCCCCTCGAGAACAGGACCATCGACAAGCAGGTCCGCGAAGGCGAAGAGTTTGAAGGCCTAATCCTGGAAAAGATTATCGGTAACAATCAGGGTGTGCGCCTCAAGTATCTCAAGACGGATACCTCGTTCGACGTGATGAAGAAGTAGGTTCGGGAACGCGGAGGATTCCGGCGCCTTGAGCGTATGGTTGAGACTCCGTATCACCGCGCGGTTGGCACCGCTAGTCATTCTGGGATTGGGCGGCTGCGACGTAGACCAGCTACCGCAGCCGTCCGCTGTCCCCGGCCAGGCGCCTGATACGAAGGAGGCCATTCAAGCGGAGGTCGAGGCAGGCCTTCAACCCCTGTACGATTATGTGGGGACGCTCACGCGCCAGACCCCGCTGCCGCCCGGGTTTGCGGAGCAGTCGCTGGCGTACCTGCAAGGGGCCGTATCAAAGTACTCGGGGACTCCCGCGGGCCAGGAGGCGCTTCACGCCGTGGAGCGTCACCTCGAAGACACATTGAGGCAGGCCCGCGATGCGCAAAACGGCCTTGCCGTGCTGATGGTCTGTAGCTTGATCCGGGCCATCGAACCCGGGAATCCGCGCTTGGCGCGCCACGAGGAATGGGCAACCATCGAAAAGAACCGGCCCGTGGTCATGCTGCGAGGTTGGTATGAAGACCGCGAGGCCGATCCCCCGGTGGTCAACGCGTTCATCGAGGTGTACCTGCCGGAGACGGGCGAGGTCCAGCATTTGCGGGTGCGCGAGGGCGAGGAGTTTCTCGGTCTGAAGTTCCTCAAGATTATCGGCAAACGCCGGGGCATGCGGTTGGAGTACCTCAAAACAGGGGACCTCTTCGAGGTGTATTTGCGCTCATGGCCATGAACAGCGAAAGCGGTTTCCGGTTCCTCGTGAGTCTTGCCATAATTTCGGCTGCCTTCGTCTCTTACGTAAATACCTTTTCCGGCGACTTCGTGTGGGACGACGTTTCCTCGGTGTTGCTCCACGAGGACGTAACCAACGGCCGGCTTACCGAACTGTTCAAGAAGGACCAGCACGCTTACGGCCGTGGCCAAGGCAACTTCTACCGCCCGCTGGTCTCGACTTCCTTTCTCGTCGATTTCGCCCTGTCCAAGGCGGGCGACCCCGCCCCTGCCCCTACGCCGGAGGAAGTGCCTCGCGTCAGTCCGTTCTTCTTTCACATCACAAACGTCCTGTGGCATGCGGCCGCGGCGCTCGCCTTCTTTCTGGTGCTTGCGCGCCTGGGCGCGCCGCGCTTCGTCCAGGCCGCCGTCCCGCTCCTCTACGTCGTCCACCCGCTCCACACCGAGGCCGTCGCCTACATCAGCGGACGAGCCGACCCAATGGCAGCCGCTTTTGGATTCGCGGGGTTATTCTTTGCCTTGGGAAGCGGAAAGCGCTGGATGGGGGTAGTGCTCAGTTGGGTGTGCCTTGCCCTGGCGCTCCTCTGCAAAGAATCGGCGACGATATTTCCTTTCGTACTGCTCGTCCTGGTCATCGGCATTCGGATGAGGCAAAAGCCGGAAGAAGAGAGGGCTTCTCCCTCCGGTGAGCCGCCATACGCCGCGCTGATCGGTTCTTTCGTCTTGCTCGCGGTGTATGGCGTCCTGCGGATGACCGTGCTGCACTTCGCCAAGGAATCGAGCGCGAATGGCTCCGGACTGTTTACGCGGGCCCTTGAGGCGATGCAGTCTCTGGCCGTGTACGTGAAGCTGATCTTCTGGCCCGCGAACCTGCACATGGAACGCACCCTGGCCGATGTGCCCGGATGGTCGGCGCTGGTGGGGCTTGCCGCTCTGGCCGCGATGCTTGCCGTGGCTGTTTGGGGATTGAAAACCGGGCGAACGCGCCTCTGGTTCGGCGCGGCGCTCTTTCTCATCACGTGGATCCCAGTTTCCGGGATATTTCCCCTGAACGCCCCCTTGGCGGAACACGGGATGTACGTGCCGTTGGCGGGCTTCCTCACGGTTCTGTTCGAGTTGCTGGCGCCGCTCGCCCGGAACACCTCGTTGCGAACCGTGCTCGCATTCGTCGTTTTTCTCGCGGGCACCTTCTTTGTGCTGCAGACGGTCACGCGCAACCGGGACTGGCGCAGCAATGACTCCATCTACCTCGCGACTCTGGAGGACAACCCCAACTCGATTCGCGTGAACTACAACCTTGCGGTCACCTATGAAGATCTGGCGGGCAACCTCGCCGGGGCGCGACGTTACTACGACCGGGTGATCGCGCTGTACGCGGACAAGAAGGCGAAAGACCCCACGCTGGCCAACACCTACTGGGTGGATGAGTTGGAATCCCACGTGTCGCTCGGGCGGATTTTCTTCGAGCAACAGCGGTATCAACTGGCCGGGGAACATTTCAGCACGGTAATCCGTGTGGAGCCCAACGATGAGACGCGGCCGGCAGTAAGCTCGGCGTTTCTTGGCATGGCCCAGACGCTCGCGGCGGTGCGGCAGTTGGACAACCTGCGCGCCTTGCTCGAGAGCGGGAAGGCCAAGTTTCCGGAATTGCAGCAACAGATTGACGCGATGATGCAGGCCCTTCCGACGGCAACAGCGGGCGCCGCGCCCGCGCAGTCCTGATGGAGTAGTAGGATGGAACGAACTGAATAGGGCGCAGGGGCGCCCGAGCGGCAAGGAGCACCATGCTGAAGCAACGACTGATACACCCGGAAATCCTCGAGGCGCTGGCCGCGGCCGGCCACGGTTCGCGCATTCTCATTACAGATGGAAACTATCCAGGCAGTACACGTTTGGGCGAGAACGCCTCGCTGGTTTACCTGAACCTCGCTCCGGGTCTTGTCAAGGTCACGGACGTATTGTCCGTCATCCTGACGGCCATTCCTATCGAGGATGCGGCGGTCATGGAGCCCGAGGAAGGGCCGCAGCCCGCCATCTTTGCGGAGTTCCAGCGCATGATGTCCTCCCTTGAGTTGACCCGCTTCGGGCGCTACGAGTTCTATGAGGAGGCATCCGGGCCGGACACCTGCCTTCAGGTCGTGACCGGTGAACAGCGCATATACGCGAATCTGTTACTTACAATAGGCGTCGTAATGCCCCAGGAATAGGGGCCGAAAACACGTGCGGGACAGCTTGGATTTCGTGGTTTTCGCAAGGTTGACCGCAGCGGCGGGACCAAGAGAGCGTGTGGTCCATACGCTGAAAAACACAGAACTTGCGAAGATTTTTCGGAGTGATTTTGACCTGAAAAACGGGGCAGGGTTTTCTTGACACCTTGGGTACCCCATGTTAGAATGGCCGTGCTCAACTGGGTGGATAAGTCCTTCTTCTACAATCCATGGAGGTGGATTCGATGGCTGATGAAAAAGGCCGTAACCAACAGGGCGATTCCGAAGATAAGGATGACGCCTTCGGTACTGCTGATTCGGGGGACAGCGATTTCGGGGCCTTGACCGGAGGCGGCGGATTGGGGAACCTTCCTCCGCTGAGCGACTTCGAGTCATCTTCCGGCGGGGGATTTGATAGTGGTTTGCCGCCACTGAGTTCGATCGATTCGGACTCCGGCTCCGGCCGGGGCTCGATAGGTGGACTCCCCCCTATTAGCGACATACCCATTGAAACACCATTGCCCACGGGCGGGGCTATCAAGCCGCCACCCGCGAGCTACGGCAGCACGCCGGTGTTTGGCACTCCTTCTTCCGACAGCGGGCTCGACACGCCTTCGGGCACCGGGTTCCAGGATCTTTCCGCCGATAGCGACTTCACGCCGGAGACGCCCGAAGTAGCGCCTCCGGGCCCAGAGTCCGACATTGATACCCCCTTGTTCGACAGTGCATTTGGAGGAACTGGCGGATTCAGTGCCGCCGCGGACACATCGGCGCCCACACAGGCGATGGAGACACCCATGTTCGGAGCGGATCGCGGAGCAGGATTTGATGCGGATGCGTTTGGAAGCGGCATGGGCAGCGGCGGCGGGTTCGCCCAAGGCACGCCCGTGCCCGATTTTGGCCCCGACACAGCGGCCCCGACGGCGATGACCCCGCCCCCGGCCGCAATGCAGGCGCGCGCCGCGGCCAAAGGCGGCGGTGGCGGCGGCGGCAAAGGCGCCCTTGTGGGCTTGGTGGCGCTCATTCTGGGTTTGGTAGGGGGCATGTTCGCCGCGCCGTATGTGCCGGGCATACCGAATCCAGCCAAGACCGAAGTCGAGGACCTGACGCAGAAGTTGGCGGATGCCAACAGGCGTATCCAGGACATGGTCCCGACATCGGGCACGGCGACTCCGCTGACGCAAGAGAAGCTCGATGAGATGATTCAGCAGCAGAAAGAACTCGATGCCGCCATCACGGACTTGACCACGCGCAAGGCGGCGGCCGATGCCGAGTACACGGATATTTCAGGCCAACTCGAGGTCGCGAAGGCGGACCTTGATCAGACCAACGCGGCGTTCGTGCAGGCGAATGATGAGTTCGACCGGCTGAAGAACGACCACGCCATCACGCAGGCGCGTCAGGAAGGGCTCCTCCAGGAGACCGCGCGTCTTGAGACGCTCAATGGCAAGCTTGAGGATGCCAATCTCCGCCGTATGCAGACGAAGGAAACGCTGGCGAGCAATATCGAGCGCCTCGCGATCCTCGTCAACGAAAGCAGCCCGCTGGTTCCGGAGAAGTATTCCAAGGACAGCCGCATCGCGGCCGTGGAATCCCTCAAGGAACGCGCCGCCGGGATGAACTGGGTAGACCCGGTGCTCCTGGACGAGTACACGACGTTGTACCTCCAGGAACTGGAGATTGCGCGCGCCCGCGAGTACTTCTTCGCGAAGCTTCCCGTGACGGACCGCTTCGGCACGACGACGATGGGTTGGGCGGAATGCGTGATGAACGGCAACTGGGGCGTGCTGTACCGTACGCTCGATGGCAAGCACATCGGCATCTACCAGAATGTGGAAGCCAGCGGCACACCGAAGTACGCGCTCATCGACATCAAGGATGAAAACGCAGCGAGCAACATCGAAGCCCAGATCTTCGCTTCCCGTACGCCGGGCTTTGAGGACAAACTCGAGCAACTCGCGCAGAAGCAGCTCGTGACCGACGAGCGGACCCCGTTGCAGAAGAATTTCGAATCACTGTAGACGGCTGAGGGAGAGCATTCGGGCCGCCACCTCGTGTGAGGTGGCGGCCTTTTTCATTGCTTGCGCTTCGCGCAAGAAGAATCGGACGGATTGGACCGATCGGACGGAACGGACCGCTTCAGCATTCTGCAGCAGTTGGGCGATGGGCCGAGGCGAGGCCTACATCATGTTCGACACGACATGCACGGCGTGGCGGGGATTGCGGATGGCCCGCTTGATCATCTCGGGCCAGGTGTAGTTGCGGAACGCTTGGCGCGCGCTGAGCTTGAGGAAGAGCCGTTTCTGCAATTCCGGAGGCATGCTCTTGTTGCAGTTGAAGGTATCCGGATCGCCGGCCGTGAACTTGTCCCAGGTGATGCCGGACTCCATGATTTCGTCCTGGAACTCGTCAAACAGTGCGGTACCCGGGTAGGGTGTAAGGTAATGCAGGGATGCGAAGTCGATCTTCGCGTCGCGGATGAACCTCCTGGTCAGCTCGACGTCTTCCACGGTTTCACCTGGTGTGCCGATGATGAAACAGCCGCGCACGCGCAGACCCGCCTCGTGGATGTTGCGGGCCGCCTCCATGTTCGCTTCGACGGTGGAGTGCTTGACCATGCGGTCCAGCATACGCTGGCTGCCGCTCTCAAACCCGATGGTGACCTGCACGCAACCCGCCCGCTTCATCAGATGGAGAACATCCGGGCGGATTCGACGCGCGTGGATCTGGCACTCCCACTTGAGGTGGTGCAAATCGCTCGCAATCATCGCCTCGCAGATCGCGCGAAAGCGATCGATGTCCGTGGCCATCAGCTCGTCGAAGAACGCGATGCTCTCGATATGATGCCGGTCAACGAGATAGCGGATCTCCTCCACGACCCGTTCCGGGCTATGGAAGCGCAGTTTCGTTTCCCGCTTTGAGTTGATGCAGTAATTGCAGACGAAGGGACATCCACGGCTCGTGATGATGCCGAGCGTCCGGTAGGAGTATCCGGCGATCTCCTCCCCCGCGTCCGCGTACAGATCCAGGTTCAACTGGTCGCGGCGTGGTTCGGGGATGGCGTCGAGATCCGGGGGCACGCTCGGTTCGATGATGCCCTCCAGCTTCCCGGAAGTGATGACCTGTGGGAAAGACCACTCAGCCTCGCCGCGAATCACGCAGTCCGCATGCGCCAAAGCTTCCTCGGGCATGGCGGTCGGATGAGCGCCGCCCATGACCACGGTCAGGCCGCGCTCTTTCTTGATGCGACCCGCAATCTCGTACGCGCGCAACGCGTACATCGTCATGAACGAGATGCCCACGATGTCGGGGCGGAACTCATCGAGACCGCGCTCGACATCCTGCCCGGCGATCTCGTCGATGATGCGCGTCTGGTGGCCATCACGTTGGAGACACGCGGACAGGTACGCGAGGCCGAGGTTCTCCTTCTTGAGCGATTTGGGCACGCTGGGGTTGATGAGGGCGATACGCATTAGTGTGCCCCCACCACTTTGAAAAAGCGCTTGGCGCTGTACTTTCCGAGGCGGACCATGCCGCCGATGCCTTCACGCCGGAATGCGTTGCCGAAGTGATGCATCAGGGTTGCGGGGCGGTGTGTGAGCATGTGCCACTGCCAGCGGCTCCAGGCCAGCTCGTACATCTCCGCGATGTCCTGCGCGGTGTAATCTGGATACGAGACAACGGCCTCGCCCGCGGGATCGAACTGCATCCAGCTTTCTTTTGTGAGCCAGCCGTTCTGTTTCGCGCGCTCGTAGAATTGCGTGCCGGGATACGGCGTGGCGATCGCGAACTGGAGCGTGTGCGTGTTCAAGCCGATGGCGAAATCGATGGTCCGCAGCGCGCTCTCCCGCGTTTCACCGGGCAGACCCACCAGGAAATTGGCGTGAGTCTGGATGCCGAACTCGCGGCAGTCACGCACGGTGCGCACGACGTCTTCAGGCTTCTGGTCCTTCGGAATCTGGCGAAGCACCTCGGGGTCTCCACTCTCCACGCCGAACTTGATCGCCCTGCATCCCGCCTCGGCCATGGCCGCCACAAGATCGGTTTCGATCACCGCATTGCCCATGCAACTGAACGGAATGCCGAAGCCGCGCGACTTGATCTCGTCGCACAACGCGAGAAGGTGCTTGCGGTTGATGGTGATGGTGTCGTCGTCAAAGTAGAATTCATCGGGATGATAGCGGCGGATCAACGCTTCGATCTCGTCGCACACGTGTTTTGGGTCGCGGCGGCGGTAGTTCCGCTTCCCCGCGAATGGCGCGATGGTGCAGAATCCGCACTCGAGCGGACAACCGCGAGAGGTCAGCACCGTCACCGAACGCCCCCTGCAGAAGGGGTCGTTGTACTTCTCCATGGCCATCAGTTCCCACGCGGGATGCGGAATTCCGTCCAGATCCCGCCCGAGGGGAACGAACTCGGTGGCCGGGGTGTGTTGAGTCGCGAGCCAGGTTTTGGGCTCCAGCGTAACAGCCTCGCTGATAACTTGATCGTATTCGCCGTGAATAACGCCTGCGAAACCAGCATCGATATGCTCTTGTGGTGTGGCCGTGGCGTGGGCGCCGCCCGCAATCGTGGGCTTGCCGAGCACGCGCATCGTGGCGAGGTCGTCGGCCCAGCTTGGCGCGCTGGTCTCCATTAAGACCACGTCGGGCCGGAATTCGGCAGCGATATCCTTCAGTTCGTCCAACGACACACCGCAGGCAATGCAATCCACGAAGCGAACGTCGTGCCCGTCCGCCAGCAGGCGTGCGGCCGCATAGGCAAGTTGGAACGGGAAGGGATGGTAGTCGATGCCCACAGCCTTGGGTTTGCGCTTGTGCGGCCAACGCGAACCAGCGCGGCAAAACGGTCCCGGCGGATTGAGGAGAAGGACTCTCATCCCCGCGCCTCCTCTGCACATCTTCCTCTGCTGGCCCACACCTTTGGGTTGCCAACAACAGATCCATCCCGATATCTATAGGGTCGCAAGGTCCCCCTTTGAAGGGGGATAAAGGGGGATGTTCTTCTCTCTTCGATCCCTGAGCCTAAGTGCGTACTTGGAGTCCCTGCGCACTCACATCCCCCTCGACGCTGCGCGTCTGCCCCCTTCAAAGGGGGACTCGCTGCGGACGCTTCGCGCCGTTGCGAAGAGAAAGACAGGCTAGATGAACTCGAACTGGGCATCGTGATCCACCATGGCTTCGTTCATAATCTGGTTGTACTTCACGAAGCGGCAGTCCAGGTTGTTGCACTCGTGCGGCTGGATTCCCTCGATCGCCTTCCAGTGGTCTTCGCTGTACCACAGGTCGCGCAACGGCGTTTCAAAGCAGTTGCCAATTGTGTGCCGGTCCTTGCGATGCCGGTAGTAGCAGCACAGATACACCTCGCCCATGGGATCGACCGTGAGCTGCAACGGCGTCAACCAGCAATGCGTGGTCATGTTGATCTTCTCGGTGCCGCCCACGATGGCCATTCCCGGATAGCATTGGCGTAGTCTCGCAAGCTCGCGGTTTACGGCATCGCACTGCTCCGGAGACAGTTCCGAGGCCACCAGGCGCGCCGCCTTGAACTGGATTGAGTCCGCGCCCAACCGGATCGCGAGTTCAACACAACCCTCCAGATCGTGCACGTTGTTGGTGTCCAACACGACCTTGATGCTAATTCGGGCTTTCGTTCCGCGCTCATTGCGCTGCGCGATCATTGCGGCGATGTTTTCACACACGGCCTCGAATCGCGCTTCCGGCGTGCGAGGGCGTTTGACCGCGTTGGCCGTTTCGGGCGTGGCACCGTCAAAGCCCACACGGACGTAGCTGGCGCAATCCACGAGGACGGATGCGAGTTCGCCCTTGAGCTTGGTGCCGTTCGTCAGAAGGCCGACGCTCGTGCCTTTCGCGTTCATGTCGCGAATCAACTCTGTCAGATCGGGATGCAGCGTTGGCTCGCCGCCGCCGCAGAACTCGACACCGCGCACGCCGAGATCGCGCAAGTCATCGATGAGTTTGAACAGCCGCTCGCGGGACATGACCCGCGTAAGGTTCTTGTTCGTGTTCTCCGCGTTGTACTCGCACCACAGGCAGTCCTGATTGCACACGTAGGTCGGGTAGACGATGGCGGTGCGCGGCGCGGGCATCTTGCGTTCGAGAATCTGCCGCGCCTCGTGCCAGTGAGTGAGAATGCGGGTCTGGAGCGTATCGAACACTTCGAGCGATTCGCCCGGGCGCACAGTCTCCGTCGCTGCGGCATGACGGCCGTTACCCTTTGGACCAGCACTATCGCTTGTCCCATGCGCCATCGCCGCCCCACCTATCTTCCCTTCCTTATCCGTCATACCTGCTCTCAGCTGCAGTGGATGCCATACCGTAATGCGCATTCTGAAGCTGCGCCACGGCACCCTGCTCATCAGTTGAACGCACCGTTCCAGAAGACTCCATAGTGAGACGCATCCACATATGCCGGTTAAAGTTCTTGGTCTGGGGCTTCCGGTAGTTCTTGATAACGAACTTGAGAATGCGAATCTTCGACTCGCGCGTCAGGCGCACGCGGCCGTTGTCGGTCACGTACAGCTCGATGAATTTGTCGTCGTCCGTCACTCGGAACTTGCGGCGGATTTGCGCCTTGCCACTCTGGGACATGGCGCTGAGCACGTGCGTCCCCTTGGGCAGCGTAAGCTGATACTGTCCATCATCGCTGTCCTTGCCCAGGTAAAACGACCTGCTGATCACGGGCTTGTCATCCACAGCGACCTGGATGTCCACAGGCGCTTCCGACTTTGCCTCGTCATCGACGAATACCTTTAGGAATACGTCTCCCTTCTTCGCGCCCGCCTTGCCCGAAGCGCCAACCACGGGCAGTTCGCTGCGGGACTCGGTCGTTTCGCAGCCTGCCAACAGAACCGCGAGTGCGAGCGATGCCGCTATCCACCACGCGTAACGCACTTACTGGATGCCTCCCCCGGGAGCCGCGTAGATGGGCTCATCCGATACCTTGAACGTCCAGCCGCCTTCGCCCGCTTTTGAGGACGGCGTGAAGTACAGCGCGCCGAAGGTCCTCTCCTTCATCTCAAACGTGCGCTCGATCTCGGCGCTGCCCTTGTGCGTCACAGCCTTGAGCGTATGCGTGCCGGGCGACAGCGTGAACCGGAACTGGTCGTCATAGTGTCCTTTGGAGCTGCTGAAGTTGCGGTCCACCGCGACCCGCCCGTCAATCCACACTTTGACATCCATGGGCACTCCCGCGTAGCGGTAGCTGTCCATGTACACGTGAAGATGGAAATTGCCATTGGGGTCATCAAGGGTGTCCGCACCCTTATAGGTTCCGCAGCCGAGTGTGGCAATCAGCAGGAGCGATCCGAGAGTCAGCCGAGCGATGTGTTTCCGGTACATCAGTTGTTCCCCACGAAGCCGGTAAAGGCCCTTTCCTTGTTGCGGAAATAACTCACGAAACTCTTCACACCATGGAGCTTTGCACGAAGGTCAGGCACATTCTGGATATTTCGGAGCATGCGCCACATCTGGCTGGGGCGCAAATAGAAATCGCGGAGTCCCCGGTCGATGAACGCATTGATCTGCTCCACGGTAAGTCCCGGCAACTCCTGCGTGGAGCGCTGCTCGAAGTTCTCATCCACCCAATCGCGCCACGACGTCTGCTTGAGGTACCCATTCTGCTTTGCCCAATTATAGTAGGCCGTGCCGGGATACGCGACCACCGCCGTGAACTGGGCCGTGTCGATGGGCAGTTGTTTGGAGAGTTCGAGCGTCTTCCGGGCCGTCTCGACCGTTTCCCCAGGCCCTCCGAACATGAAACAGCCGTGCACGCGGATGCCGGCCTTCGCGGCGTTCTGCGCGAAGCGGTGCATCTGCGCGATGGTGGCGCCCTTCTTCACGTTGTTGAGGACCTGCTGGTCGCCGAACTCGAATCCGACACACAACCAGCGGCACCCGGACCGTTTCATCAGCTTGAGGACCTCGAGGTCGTTGACGTCCACACGCGCGTTCGCGCACCAGGAGATGCCCACCTTGCGCCGGATGATCGCCTCACACAGT
>JADLCA010000282.1 GCA_020847495.1 Candidatus Hydrogenedentota bacterium
ATGAATTGCGGGGAGTGGCTGGACGTCGCGGTTGAGGAGTTTCGGAAAGTGCTGGCGCTCGAACCGTCGGGCATGCTCTACGACGAGTGTCAGCATCACGGCGGCGCGAACTATTGCTTTGACCCGAATCACGGACACCGCGTTCCCGCGCATGTGTTTGCGGGAGATGCCCGGCTTGCCGATGCCTTCTGCAATGCGTCAAGCGCGCGGGGCGGCGAATTCCTGCTGGCCGGCGAAGATTGCTATGACCTGCAATTGCGCCATTACCACCTCTCCTATTTCCGGATCGGGACAAATCACTTGCCCGTGCAACGCTACATAGCGCCCGACACGGAAATGATGGTCGCGGTGCTCGGTTACAGCAACCGCACCGTCATAAACCAGGCGTTGCTGTACCGTTACATCTTGAGTTACGAACCACGCGGCTTCAAAGGGCGCTTGGCCGAGTTTTCGTTGACGCTCGAATACGGCAAGCGTGTGGACGCGCTTCGCACTCGTTACCACGAGTATCTATGGAACGCCGAGTTTCGCGACACTCAAGGCGCGGAGATACGGCACCTGGCAGGCCCATCGTGCGTGCGGCATTCCGTATTTGTCAGCCATGCAACTGGAAAACGCGGGGTCGTCGTCGTCAACGCCGGTTATGACGAGCCCGTCGCGGTTCAGGTGCAATTGCCGGCGCCTTCCGGCGCGCTGCGAGTCGCGACCCCGGAGGAACCGGCTTCGGTACCAAGTGACGGCCACTTCATCTTGAACCCGGTTTCAGCAGCCGTGATTCTGGAGAATTGAGGAGCGCTCTTAAATTCATGGATGTCCCTGAATTTCCCCCGGTCGCCAAGGGGGAATTCATGGCTCAAGTGGATGGAGGCCCAGAGGGTCGCTTTTGTGTGGCGGAGGTCCCCAACGGTCTCGCACCGCATGTTCTTCCTCGCGTTCGACAGCCTCGTCGTAGCGCTCCCGAAATCGCCCGTCGATGCGGTCCGGCGGCAACGCTTCTAGAAGTGCGGCAAACTCGTCCCCGCGCCTGACAAGTTCGTCGCTGTCTATGAGCCGCCTCCATTCGGGCGGGGCCTCGTCCGCAACGATGCGGTGTACCTGTGCGCAATAGTCAACGAACAGTTCTGCGCGAACGCGCTCCGGTGCGTCCGTACGGAGTATTCGCATTGCCAACCCGATTTCTCCGTTGAGGTAGATGACTAGGCTGCGGCAACTCGACTGGGCCGTGTAGGGCGCGTCGTCCGTCAGGCCGAAGGCCATCCGCTGCGTATGGTAACGTATGCGGACCGCGAGGCGTTCAAAGGCTCTATCCAAACCCTTCGATGCGAGTTTTCGGTCTTGGCGGATCAGGCTCTCCTGTTCCTCGGTGATCGTCTTGGCTCGTTCCCGCTGCTCCTGATGTCTGCGCCGGTCCCCCTTCCAATCCTCGACCGCATGTCCGAGCAGGTAGCCGGCGTAGCAGCCCGGCATCGCGGCTGCGAGCAGAAGGAGGACAAGCAAGCGCATGTGCCACCGATTGCAGGTCATAGAACTTCATCCCCCCACGAGAGCCTTGTTTTTTTGTCTCCTATTCTACACCCAGATCGAGATTTCCCATATAGGACCACCTCGGACCATCCCAAAATTCAGGGAACACGATTTCCCGTCATCTGAGCGCTAGTAACGGCAGTTGAATTCGCTCCGTGTTGTGAAGTTTCATTGGCGCAACGCGTTGGAAAGAACCGTGCCATCACCATTTGGGTGAGCGCCGTTTGGCCGTCGAACCGATGCTGTCTTCATGGTTTGCCACGCTGGTGCGCGGCGTTCCCAGGTTCGACTGTCGTTTTCAGGATGACCAATCCTGGGGTGACTCTCTATGCACAAAACAAGTGCGGGAGGCGGGTCCTGGGACCCGCCTCCCGGCGATCACTCGATAGGCAGCCGGCGCTACTTGTCTGCGCCGCCGGGGCGAATGTTGCCCAGGAACTTCTTGCTGCTCACGTTGATGAAGTTGGTCTTGAGTTCGCTATCCGAACCCACCGCCGTGGTCACCGACAGGTAGACGGAGTAGACTCCCGCCGCGGTGTAGATGTGACTCGGGTTCTGCACGGCGCTCGTGCCGCCGTCGCCGAAGTCCCAGAACCAGACCGTAATCGGCGAGGTGCCGGCGATTGATTCATCGGTGAAGTTCACCGTCTGGCTGACCGCAGGCGTCCGGTCATCCGCGTCGAAGTCGGCCGTGGGCGGCTGAGGCTGCACGGAAATGTAGTTCGTGCGGGTCCGGATATCCACGCCGACGTCCGTGGTTACCGTGAGGGTCACGGTGAAGTTCGCCACCTGCGTGTAGGTGTGCGTCGGATTCTGAAGCGTGCTCGTTCCACCGTCCCCGAACGTCCAGAACCAACTCGTGATCGGCGAGGTGCCGGGATCGGACGTGTCCGTGAATTGTACCGGCGTATTCGCGATCGGCGTCGTGTCCGAGGCGACAAACCTCGCGGTGGGAGGATCGGGGGCTTCGACCGTGATGTATCCCACCTTCTGTTCGGTGTCCGTGAGCACGCCGTTTGAAACGGTCAGACTCACCGTATACAGGCCTTCGGCGCCGTAGACCTTGACCGGATTCTGCAGGGTGCTCGTCGTGTTGTCGCCGAAGTTCCACAAGTAACTCGTAATAGCCGCTTCGCCAGAGGCCACGCCGGAGCTGTCTTCAAAAGTCACCGCCTCACCCAACGTGACCACCTGCGGATTCCCGCTGAAGTCCGCGGCAATTCGTGCCGTGGCGGTCACTTGAACGGTCTTCGGCGTGATGCCCGGGGCGGACACGAGGACACTCCCCGTGTTCTCTCCGGCGCCCAGCGCGCTTCGGTCAATCGTAATCGTGAACTCGGCCGGATCGTCCGGGCCGTCGCTTGTGCCCGTGGCGGGCGATACGTCTATCCAATCATTTCCATTGTTGGTCACGGAGAACACCGGCAACGGCTGTGCCGTGTAGTTCTTCTTGACGGTAAGGGTGAGTTCCGTCACGCTCGTGCCGAAATCCAGAGATGTGGGTGATACAACAAAGTAGGGCAAGTAGTCCGGCGGGGCTGGTTTCGGGCACCCTGCCCCACCCAGAAGTCCGGCAGCCACCAACCCCACGAGCACAAGACAATTCTTTCTCTTCAGCATGCGCTGGGCTCCTCCAAGTATGGCACCCCGGAAACAGGGATTCCGCGCGGCCAAGTCGCTTCCCCACCACGCTTCCTGTCAACAGTACAATCATGCCATTGACTCAATACACCAGTCAACAGAAATAGTCTCCGCGCCAAGGGAAGCTGGCGTGGCACCGGCGAAAGGCATTCCGCCCGTTCTCGCGCAAGAAAAACGGGGCAGCGACTCGCGCTGCCCCGCATGGACAAAACACTCCGAGTGCAGTGGAAATCCGCTCTCTATTGAGTGGCCTTCTTTGGATTCGAGTGGTCGATCTTCTTCTTGGCGAGTTCGAAATCGAACCCTACCTTGGTCCCGTCTTCCTTTGTGTACCGGTCGGCCTTCCAGGTCGGAGACTCTTCATTGTGGCATTTCGTGCACATGGCGGCTTCAATCTTCGGCTGCGTGGCGGCCATGTCTATCGTGGTGTCCTTCTGGAACATGACCTTCTTGCCTGCGGCAATGTGGTCCGAACCCGGACCGTGGCACTGCTCGCAGCTCACGCCATCTTCCACCTTGATCTTGTCCGGAACCTTGTTGGCGGCCGCGTCAAACGCGGTGGTATGGCACTTCAGGCATTCCGGCGCCTCATGAGGCGGCTTGGCAAGGCCTTTGTCCTGACCGATCTTCACGGATTCCGGCGACTTCAGGGTTTCGAAGGCCTTCGAGTGCTTCTCGGCTTTCCACTTGTTGTACTGCTCGCCTTCCTCTTTCTTGTTGTGGCAAACCTTGCACTGAGCGGATCCCACGTACGCGGGGGCCGCTTCAGCCTTGGACAGCGCAAAAGCGCAGGCCAGTGCCACCGCGCAAGCGATGGCGAGGTACATTCGAACATTTCTCATAGGGTGCCCTCCTCTGATGACTCCTCAACAAAGACCGATCTAGTGGCAGAATCGGCAATTCACGGTGCTGTTCATGGGGTGCGGCGCCCGGGTCGTCTGGCCGCCCGGGTGGCATTGCGCGCACTGCGCCGGGTACAGCAGCACCCGGTGGGGCGAAGGCAATGCGGACGGGTGCTCGATCGACTCATGGCACACCACGCAATTCGTCTTGGACGGCGGATAGTGGCACGTCGTGCAGTGGTGGTTCGCGGGGGGTCCCCACGCCTGGCGATGCGACTCCGGCTCGGTGTTGCTGTGGCACTTCAGGCAGGAGTCCTCTTCGTGGCACACACTGCAGTTGTTACGGTCGAAAGACGCCTGCATCCCATGGGTCTTCCGGCGCCAAGACGCCGTGTGGCTGTCGGGCGCGGCCGTGGTATGGCAGTCGTCACAGAACGACTGGTCCGTGTGACACAAGGC
>JADLCA010000283.1 GCA_020847495.1 Candidatus Hydrogenedentota bacterium
AACCCACAAAACGAAGTACACCACCTCCTTCCCAACTCTCGCCCTCCCGCCCACCTATCACACACCCCATCAGGAGCGCCCATCAGGAGCGCCGGCATCCCTGCCGGCTCTTCAGATTCAAGAATGCCGGCAGGGATGCCGGCGCTCCTGGCAGATCGAAAGTGCAAGCTTCGTTCGCATACCGTGCTCGTCTACATCCGAGCATGAACAACTCACTGCACGTCTGTGGTATGTTGTGGTCCGGTTTTGCAGCTTCCACCGATAAGGAGTGTTTCATGGAAGGACGGACAACCGCGGCGTTTCAGGGTAAGGCGGCGCCGACGGATGGTTCGCGTCACCGTGTCGCGGAAGGCGCGATGGCGACGATAGCCATCTTCGGGGCCACGGGCGATCTGGCGGGCCGCAAGCTGATTCCGGCGATATACAACCTGTGGAACGCGGGTTTCCTGCCCAAACGGATCGCGGTGGTGGGCGTAGCGCGGCGCGAGAAGTCCGACGCCGCGTTCCGCGAGGAAATGTGCGCGGCGCTCAAGAAATTCTCGCGGACAAATGAAGGCTTGGGCGATGCCTGCGACCCCTTTGTCTCGAACCTGTATTACCAGCAGCTCGAATTCGACGACGACGCCGGATATGCCCGCCTGAAAGAGCGGCTGAACGAAATCGAAGCGAAGAACGGTTTACCCGGGCATCGGCTCTATTACCTGGCGGTCGGCCCGGAGTATTTTGCTCCAATCGTTGAGAGTCTCGGCAAGGCGGGCTTGGTGCGGGCAACCGGTGAAGATCGATGGACGCGGGTGGTGGTCGAAAAACCGTTCGGGAACGACCTTCCATCTGCCAGGGACCTGAACGCTCGCATCAGCGCTGTGTTGTCCGAGGACCAAGTCCTGCGGATCGATCACTACCTGGGCAAGGAGACGGTCCAGAACATCTTCGCGTTCCGCTTCGGTAACGCCATCTTCGAACCCCTGTTCAACCAGAAATACGTGGACCACGTGCAGATCACAATGGCGGAGACGGTCGGCATGGAAGGGAGGCGCGGCGCCTTCTACGACAGTACCGGGGCGCTGCGGGACGTTGTGCAAAACCACGTCCTGCAACTCATGTGCCTGGTGGCCATGGAACCGCCCGCGCTGCCCGGCGCGAAACACACGCGCGACGAGAAGATGAAGGTGCTGAGTTCAGTCGATCTTCCGATCAATGAGCCGCTGTCCTCGTGGTGTGTCCGCGGTCAGTATGCCGAGGGTCCGGATGTCCCCGGGTATCTCAGCGAGGAAGGTGTCGCGCCGGATTCGCTGACGGAAACCTACCTGGCATTGCGTCTGAAGATTGACAACTGGCGTTGGGCGGGCGTGCCGTTCATGCTGCGCAGCGGCAAGCGTTTGAAGTCGCGGGTGACGGAGATCGCCATCCAATTCAAGCATCCACCCACGCATTTCTTCCAGGAGATGGGTGTACCCATGCCCAGGCCCAACACGCTGGCGTTCCGCATTCAGCCCGACGAGGCGATATCGCTGACGTTTAACGCAAAGTCTCCGGGCATGGAGATGAACATCCAGGGCGTCACGATGGACTTCAGTTACGGCCACACGTTCAAGGAGGAGTTGCCCGAGGCGTACGAGCGGCTGCTGCTGGATGCGTTGCGCGGGGACTCGACCCTGTTCATGCGGGCCGATGAGATCGACTATGCCTGGCAGATTGCGACGCGCATCGCGGAGGCCTGGCAGGATGCGCCGCCGCCTGAACTCTACCGCCCCGGCACGTGGGGGCCATCGGAGGCCAACAAACTCTTTGAGCATTGCGAAGGTTCGTGGCGGCAACCGTAGCCTGCCTGCACGGCAGAGCCGAAGCGAGTGGCGCAAGCGTCTTGCCTGCATCATCCTAGAAACGGCAGTTGAACCACCATGCAATCATGAGCGCTATCGGCGCGAACGCCTTACCAAAGGCATTACGGTCACCCGGTGGATGAGGGCCATCGTGTTTCTCTGCCGAGAGGATGAGTCTCGGCGCGCAAAGCCTACGCGAAAGACGGGGTCAGTCCCATACAACTGCTGTTCTTAGGATCATCAGGAGGTTTAGACTCAGGACTTGGGTAACGGATTAGTCTCAGGACATAGGTTACAGGAATGCAGGCGAGACGCCTGCGTTCACAAACCGGCTTGTGTCAGGGCAAGTTTCACACGTCCAGTTACCGGTAGCGCTGCGTTGCAAGTCCCGTAGGGACGACAGATGGTAGCCCCGGATTTCAATCCGGGGTCTTCTGCGCCCCCTTCGTGCAGTCCCGGAGGGACGACAGAGCTTATCATGTGGCATCGCGCATCACACCTCCGACTGTCTGTGAAGATAGTGGTAACGCACCTGGCCCGCGACGGAACGCCCGCGCTCTGCCGGCCTCTCTATGTAGCGGCATTCCGGGGTAAGCACAGATGAGGTTGGTCAAGAAAGAGCCGGCAGGGATGCCGGCGTTCCTGGTCAAGTCGATTCCTGGTGCGCGCAATGAGTTTGGGTCAAGCGCAATGTGCAATGGCACGAATGCCGGGCTGAGAGTCTCGAAAGACGCGATAGGCAGCGAAGAACTGGCCGCAACCCCCAAAGCGGTAGATTCCGAAAATGGTCTTCGCGACAGCGGGTATAAAGGTAACGTCACATGAGCGAAGAATCCGTGATTCTGGTCACGGGTCTGGAACCCGCCACGGTGGACTCCCTTGCGGAGAACTTCGCCCAACTCGGCGTGGAACCAGGCATGACCCTTCTGGTGCACGCGTCGTTGAGCGCGCTGGGCTGGGTATGCGGAGGGCCAACGGCGGTGATCCTGGCGTTGGAGCGTGTGCTCGGGGAAGACGGAACCCTGGTCATGCCGGCGCATTCCGGGGACCTCTCCGAGCCGTCGCTCTGGCAGGAACCGCCGGTTCCCGAAGCGTGGTGGCCTGTCATTCGCGACAGCATGCCCGCTTACCAGCCTGAATTTACCCCTACCCGCGGGATGGGCGTCATCGCGGAGACGTTCCGCAAACAACCGGGGGTGCGCCGCAGCGTGCACCCGCAGGTATCCTTCACAGCGCGGGGCCGGCACGCGCAAGCAGTTACGGAAGGACACTGCCTGGACTTCGGTTTGGGAGAAGGGTCGCCCCTTGCGCGTCTCTATGAACACGATGCATGGGTGTTGCTGTTGGGGGTTGGGCACGACAGCAATACCTCGATCCACTTGGCGGAATACAGGGCCGTCTACCCCGGAAAGCGCGCGATCCAAAACGGAGCGCCTATCCTGCGCAACGGCGTGCGTGAATGGACGAGGTTTGAAGACCTCGCACTCGATACGCAAGACTTCGTCGCGCTCGGCAGCGCCTTCGAGCATGAAACGGGACGTACCTGCTCGGGCCGCGTCGCGCAGTGCACCACAGGGCTCATGCCACAACGCGCACTTGTGGACTTTGCCACGGCGTGGCTGGAAAAGACGCGTGGATAGCACTGCGCCGGCACTGCGGGTCAAATGCTCGCCCTACAGCAAGCGTGGGGCGGCAATCACCTCATCGAGAATGTAGGCTGTCAGTTCGAATAGCGAGTCGAAGACCCGTTCCGGCTCGAGGGCTTCGAGTTCCGCACGCGTTGCATAGCCGGTGGTCACGCAGAGGCAACGCACCCCCGCGTTGCGGGCCGCCAGCACGTCGAAGTGCGTGTCGCCGATGAACAGCATCTGGGATGGTGTGACGCTCAGCAGCTCGCACGCTTTCAATACCGCCTCCGCGTCTGGCTTTGGTTTGGACACATCGTCCGGGCCGATCCGCACCATGAAATAATCCAGCACCCCCAGATGCTCGAGGATCATCTCCGAATACTTCCGGCGTTTTGACGTCGCGAAGGCGAGGTCGAGACCCGCGTCGGCGAGCCCTTCGAGGCACTCGGCCCCGCCGGGCATCAGCGTTGTCTGGGCGCGGCAGATCTGCCCGTAATAGGCCCGGTAGATTCTTGTGCATTCTCGGGGATCATGGTGGGTCAACAGCGAGAATTGGTGCTCCAGCACGTGGCCGATGCTTCCAACGATAGCCTCGCGCGCAGGCCGCGGCTCCTTCAACTCGTCAAACGTATGGTAAAAGGACTCAACGATTGCCTCTGTCGAGTCAATCAGTGTTCCATCCAGATCGAAGCAGACTGAAGTAATCAATGGAGGGTTCCTTTGTGACGGGCGCATCGAACGCGCCCTTTTTCCGCTTTACGCATTGCCTTGGCGTATGTGAACCTTACGGCCTTCGACGCTGACGCGCCCTTCCGCGATGAGCTGAATGGCCTGCGGATACACTTCACGTTCTTTTGCCTGCACGCGCTCGGCCAGCGAGTCCGGGGTGTCGTCTTCGAGGACGGGTACCGGCGCCTGCAAGATGATAGGCCCTTCGTCGTAGTGAGCATTGGCGAAGTGCACGGTGACGCCCGTGATCTTGGCCCCGTAAGCCAGCACCGCCTCGTGGACGTGGTGGCCGTACATGCCCTTGCCGCAGAAGGCCGGTATCAACGCGGGATGCACGTTCACAATCCGGTTCGCAAAGTCATCTGGCACATCCAGGAGGCTCATGAACCCGGCCATGACGACAAGTTCCGGGTCATATTCTCGAATCTGTGTCCAAACGGCGGCGCTGAAGGTGGGCGTATCCGCGAAGTCCTTGCGAAGAACTGTTGCCGAGGGAATGCCGTGCTTGCGGGCCCGTTCCAGACCATAAGCACCCGCACGAGAGGCAATGACGCCCACGATACGGGCATCAAGGCGGCCCTGATCAATCAGGTCAATGAGATTCTGCAGCGTGGTGCCGCTTCCGGAAAGTAGAACGACGATCTTCAGAGGGCTTTTGGGCATTCGTTGACCTGCACTTCTCAGTTCTCTTCCGGGGGAGGCATCAAAATCCACAATACAATGTACACCAATACTCCAGGAAATGCGGCGCTGCACATGGATACCAACACGTACAAGAGCCGGACAAGGCCGGGGCTAACATCCATGCTTTCCGCGATGCCGGCACAGACCCCCGCGATCATCCCATCCCGCGACCGCCGCAATCCCGAACTTTGGCTCATGGACGTTCCTCTCCGGGGGATAAGCCCCCCCGCATAAGACGCGCGGATTTCGACTCAGGTTTCCCAAGTGCCCGTATAGACTTCCGTGGCCGGGCCCTCCTGGTAAACAAAACCATCTTCGGCCCACTCGACAGTCAATGTGCCGAACACCAGGTGCACGTTGACCCGCCGATCCACACGGTTCGTGATCATCGCCGCAAGCGCCGAACCACAGGATCCGCTCCCGCTGGCCATCGTAATGCCGCTGCCGCGTTCCCAGATGCGCATGACCATGTTCTGCCGATCGCGGACCGTGACGAATTCGACATTCGTGCGCTGGGGGAAACTGGGATGGCGCTCGACCTTGGGGCCGATCTCCGCCAGCGGAACGGCCGTGGCATCATCGACGAAAAACACCGCGTGGGGATTGCCGATGTTGGCGCAGGTGACCTTCATAATCGTCCCGCCCACGGCGAGGTCCTCTTCCAGCACGCGGCCCGGCGCGCCCTCCATCGGAATTTCGGCGCGGTCGAAGCGGGGCCGGCCCATGTTGGAACGCACACTCACCACGGCGCCGTCTGCGACTTTCAGAGAAACGCAGTTTGGTCCCGCGAGTGTGTCGATGGTGAATTCAGTCTTGGCGGTCATGCCCCGCTCATAGACGTATTTGGCGAAACAGCGGATCCCGTTTCCGCATGTTTCGGCTTCGCTGCCGTCTGCATTGAAGATGCGCATGGAAAAGTCGGCGCCGTTCCGGCCCGGGTTGATGAGGATGATGCCGTCGGAGCCGGCCCCCAAGTGGCGGTGGCTCATGCGGCGGGACAGCTCAGGCGGGTCGGCGACAGGAAAGCGGCTGCCGTTGATGAAGAGGTAGTCGTTTCCCAACCCGTGCATCTTGGTGAATTCAATAGGCATGAGAACTGTAAATCCTAGCGCTGCATACGGTTAATGGCTTCTTCGACAAATAGCGTCAGCAATTCGGGGAAAGCAATTCCCGCTGCTGCTGCCGCCTGGGGAAAGAGCGACGTTTCCGTCATGCCGGGGATGGTGTTCACCTCGATCCACACGGGGTCGTCGCCGTCCAGAATCATATCGCTGCGGCTCAGCCCCTTACAACCTATGACGGTATGCACACGCGTCGCCACCTCCTGGACCTTGCGGGTTGCCGCGTCCGAGATGCGTGCGGGGGTGATCTCGTTGCAGGCGCCCGGCGTGTACTTGGCGGTGTAGTCAAAGAACTCGGATGACACAGGACAGATTTCGGTCACGGGGAGCGCGCGGGGCAGTTTGCCCGTGTCCACGTCGAGCACCGCGCACGTCACCTCGGTCCCCTTGATGTATTTCTCGATCATGACAAGGTCGCCATAGGCGAAGACATCGAGCAGAGAGGTCCGAAACGCCGCCGCGTCCTTGGGGATTGCCATCCCGAGACTTGACCCCTGGCAGGGACTCTTGATGAGGCACGGGAAACCGATATCCTTGTTGACCCTTGTCATGACTTGTTCGAAGGCGTTGTCCCACTCGGAACGGTGCAGGATGATCTGGTCCGCCACGCGGACGCCTGCCTGGCGCACCACGGCTGTGGAGTGGAGTTTGTCCATGGCGAGGGCGCTGGCTGCACACCCCGATCCCGTGTAAGGCATGCCGATAACGTCGAAAAGTCCCTGCACGCGGCCGTCTTCGCCGAAGGGACCGTGCAGCGCGATGAACACACAGTCGACCTCCAACTCGGTGAGGCGTGCCAGCGCGGGCCCCACGCCCAGTGGGCGTTCCGAAGGGAACTTCCACTGGCCTTCGCGGGTGATGATGATTGGCGAGATGTCGAACCGAGAACGATCCAGATTGCCGGCGACCATCGCGCCGCTCTTGAGCGAGACCTCGTGTTCCGAACTGACTCCGCCCATCAACACTGCAACATGTGTCTTTTCCATACGTTCCCCTGCCTTCCCATGCTTGAAGGCCAAATCATAGCACAGTAACCCAAACGTCGTCGCGCCGCATGGATATCGTAATCCCGAGCACGCCCTTGAAGTTGCGCGGAGCCCGTTGACGGGAGCGCGTGCGCTCGGACGGCACCGGCACGGCTCCCCGCGCAAACAAACCCCTTGTATCCTTGCCGTTCATGGGCTAGACTGCAAGATGCACTCGCGCAGGGTGGAGTGCGCATGCATTCTCAAAAGCGGAAGACTCGCGTGGGGAAGCCCGTGCTGCGGAAGGGCGCCTTATGCAAGATGACGGGGCGGATTTGGACGTCGATTCCAGAAACATGCTGACCGAACCGGAGAACCGTGCCGCGCGTGAGGGAGTTTTTGACGCGCAGCTTTCGTTTCCGGCGCCTTTCGTAGAAGCACCATCCCTCATCACCTCCATTATCAAGCGTGACGGCAGAATGGTTCCCTTCGAGAAGTCCAAGATTGCGGATGCCATCTTTCGCGCGGCGCAATCCATCGGCGGCCACGACCGGGATCGCGCCACGAGTCTTGCATTGGGCGTGACCATCTACCTCAGCAAGCGCCTTGAAGGCGGGACGCCGACGGTCGACCACGTACACGATGCCGTCGAGAAGGTGCTCATCGAAATGGGGCACGCCAAGACGGCCCTCGCGTACGCGCGGTATCGCGACAAGCGGGCGCGTTTGCGCAAACTGCGTGGCGGAGACATCCGCGCAATCCTGCATGAGCTGGAAGAGGCGCGGCTCGAGACGGACGCTATTGAATACGAGGCGGGCCGTCCCCTGTTCGTGCGCACCAGCGATGAACGCCTCGACGGCTGGGACCGCGAGCGCATTGTTTCCGCACTCACCCGCGAGACGGGAATGGCCGCGGGTCTGGCGCGTGTCATCGCGCTCGAGGTGGAAGAGCAGGTCAGCCGCGCCAAGGTGGAAACGCTCACGGCGTCCCTCGTTCGTGAGTTGGTCGATGCGAAGCTCGTCGAACACGGCCTCGAAGAGTACCGCAGCAAGCACATGCGGCTGGGCGTTCCGCTATTCGATGCCGAGCGCATCATCTGTGCGCCCAACCAGGGCGAGGTCGAAGGCATCTATGACCCATCGCGCACCGACATCACGCTGGCGGAGCGGGTGAAGAAGGAATTCGCCCTGACGCAGGTCTTCTCGCGGGAAACCGCCGACGCGCATTTGAAGGGCGATTTGCATATTCACGATCTCGGATGTGTCGATCGCCTGCACAGCGGACATCATTCGCTCGAATGCGTGAAGCGATTCGGCCTTCCTTTTTCGGCGGGCGAACGCTACGCGCCCCTCCCGCTGAACGCCGAGATGCTGGTCGTGCAGGCCGCGCAATTCAATGCGGCCCTGCATCGCCATTTCACGCGCGACACCATCTGGGACGCATTCAACCTGCGGCTCGCGCCGTTTCTAGGAAACAGCGATGCGCGCCACCTGCGCCAGCTTGCCCATCTGCTGGTCTTCGGGTTGACGCATCTGATGCGTGTCTCGCACCGTTCCGCGGCGTGCACGGGTCTGTCGCTCGTCTGGACGGTGCCGCCGGGCCTGCGCGACGTGGAGGCTATCGGCCCCGGCGGGCTCCCAACCGGCCGCACGTACATGGACTATCTTCCTGACGCGCGCAGGCTCGCCTGGGAACTGCTCGATGTGTTCAAGGAAAGCAGGACGCACCCGTGCAGCGAGGCCGACTGGGCGCCGCTCATCCATGTGTCCGGCGAGTTTTTCACGGCCCCGGGGCACAGCGAATTCCTCGCGTACACGTTGAACGACCCGTGCCTTCGGTCGCGGTTGCGTTTCGTCTTCGACCGCGGTGAACAGGGGGCGGTGGATCAACGTTGGACCGCCCGGCGGGTGACCGTGCAGGAAGTCAGCATCAACCTGTCGCGCACGGCATACCGTGGCAGGGACATGGACGGCCTGAAGTCCGAGATCGAGCGGCTCGTCGATCTTGCCGCGCGCGCCCACGCGGAAAAACGGCGCTTTGTCGATCGCCTGGTGGCGTTTCGTGATGTGGGTCCCCTGAGTCTCTTGACCTTCGCGCACGAGGGGCGGCCCTATTTCAATACGGATGAGGGCAAATACCGGATCGGCCTCGCCGGTCTGAACGATTGCGTGCAGGCGATTACCGGGCACGAGTTGCGCGCATCTGGTGACGCGGTGGAGGCAGGCCTCCAGATCGTGCGGCATATTCGTGAGTGCGTGGCGCGAGCCGCCGACAACCAGTTCATGCAGATCGAAATCGGCGCGAGCGACACCTTTGACGTAGTGCGCCGTTTCGCCATGTTGGACTTGCATCAATACCCGGAAGAAGCGCGCAGGGTCATCAAGACGGACGCGCTCACGCAGGACGCGCAGTACACGCCGGGGATTCGGCCTTCCGCCGCCCACCGGATGAATCCAATTGATCGGGCGCGCACCGAGGGATTGTTCCACGAGTTGCTTGACGCGGACACCGAGACCACGGTGAAACTGGCCGATTCCGATTTCGGGCCGGAATCGATCGCGCAGTTCGTGGAGAAGGTGTTCCATCTGACCCGCGTGCGCCGGCTCGCCTTGCTTCCTACTGCCAGTCCCTACTGAGCGGATCTCCACGAGGAAAGTCGCATCGAGGCGCCTGCAATTCTACCGCTCATTCGGATGAGTTATCCCCCGTTTGGAGCCCCGTATTCGTGGTACGAAGAAGCCAGCAGAGATGCCGTCTATTGTGTTGCTTGCCCCGAGACGCTACACACCGTACTCGCGGAGTTTGTAGATGAGGTTGCGGCGGCTGATGTTGAGCAACGCGGCGGCGCGGGTCTTGTTTCCCCCTGTCTTCTCGAGCGCCTCGAGAATGGCACGCCGCTGGATTTCCTGCATGTCCCCCACGAGCACGCGGCCGGGCTGCTCCATCAGTTTCGCCTCTTGAACCTGAGGCGGCAGGTCGGTAGGAAGGATGAGCGTGCCCGAGGCCATGAGCGACGCCCGTTCGAGGGCATTGCGCAGTTCGCGCACGTTTCCCGGCCAATCGTAGGCCATGAGCGCGCGTTCGGTAGCCGGGGCAAGGTTCCTCTTGCGATCGCGCAGGAGAACTTCCGCAAGCGGCAGGACATCATCGCGCCGTTCGCGCAAGGGCGGTAGCGTCAAGGCGAAGACGTTGAGCCGGAAGTACAGGTCTTCCCGGAAGGCGCCCGATTTGACGTCGTCCTGCAGATTGCGGTTGGTCGCGGCGATGACCCTCACATCAACCTGCAACTCATCGCTGCCGCCCACGCGCCTGAACCGGCCGCTTTCCAGCACATGCAGCAGCTTCGGCTGGAGCGTCAGCGGGAGTTCGCCGATCTCGTCGAGAAAGATCGTGCCGCCCGACGCTTCCTCAAACCGGCCGCGCCGCTGCGCGTCGGCGCCGGTAAACGCTCCCTTCTCATGCCCGAACAGCTCGCTCTCCACGAGATGCTCGGGCAGCGCGGCGCAGTTGACGTTGACGAGCGGCATGGCCGCGCGCGGGCTGCGCGCATGGATGAACTCCGCCATCACCTGCTTGCCCGTGCCGCTCTCGCCCAGAATCAGCACCGTCGCTCCGGACGGCGCCACACGCGCGGCCTGCGCAAACACGGTGCGCATCGCCGGGCTTTCAGCAACAACATTGCCGGGCAATTCGACCGTGCCCGTGTCCGTGGGTCTTCCCGAAGTGCCCAGCGCGTCGTCGACCGCCGCGATCAGCTCATCGAGGTCGACGGGCTTCTCCAGATAATCGAGAGCGCCGGTCTTGATGGCGGCCACGGCATCGCGCACGTCGATGAACGCGGTCAGCAGGATCACCGGCAACGCCGGCAATTGCCGCTTCACATGGGTGAGGACTTCAAGTCCGCTCATGCCCGGCATCCGCACGTCGAGCAGCATCAGGGCGCATTCGGGCGCGGCTAACAATGCTTCTTCCCCGTTCGGACACAGGCGCACTTCGTAGCCGGCGCGTTCCAGCGCATTCGCCAGCAGTTGGCGCTGGGCGGCATCGTCATCCACCACGGCTATAAGCGGTCTTGCCATTCCCCTATCCTATCGTGCGCAGACCTTCCAGATACACCTGAGTTCCGATTCCCGGCGTGGATTCGATGCGCAGCGTCCATCCGTGAGCGTGGACAATCTGTTCGACAATGGCCAGACCGAGCCCCGTTCCCCCGTGGAAACGGCCGAAATAGGGTTCCCTAACGCGCGGTAGGTCTTCCGGCGCAATACCACAACCGGAATCCTTGACACACACGGCGCAACGGTCCTCGTCGCGAAGGGCGCTCATCGTCACCGTATCCTCCACTCCACAGGCCCGCACCGCGTTGATCGTGAGGTTCATCACGGCGCGGCGGAGCAGTTCTTCATCGGCTTCGACGTGAAGGCCCGAGCGAACCACGTCCACACGCGCTCCCTTTGCCTGCGCCTCCGCGTGCAGCATCGGCGCAAGTGAATCGAAAAGCGCATCCAGGTCCACGCGCGTGATGACGGGTTCCTTGGGCCGCGCGAGATTCAGAAATGAGTTGATCTGGCCCACCGTGCGGTCCGCCTCATCCACAATGTCGCTCGCCATCCGCTTGATGTCTTGCGGCGTCTCGCGTGCGTCGCGTATGGCTTGCGCAAGTCCGCGCACGAGCCCCAGGGGATTCTTCGTCTCATGGGCGAGTCCCGCGCCGAGGTTGGCGAGTTCCGCCTGGCGCTGCGCGCGGGCCTCCGCCAGCAACAGGTTGGTTGCAAGATCGCGATGTCTTGCGCGCGCGCGCACCAGGACCAGCACCACGCCCGTTAGAAGCAGCCACACGGCCGCCGCCACAGTCAATCGCCGCAGCGCACGAGCCCGCTCCACGTCCACCCAGCCCGCGTCCAGCGCGGCCACAAGCGTATAGTCTCCCGTCACCCAAGGCACGCCTTCTTCGTCGAATTGGGGCCTGCCGCGCCCCCAGCCCGGGCCTGGACCATGTGCCTGGAAGTGCACCGCGCACGCCACGGTCATAAGGCCCCCCCGCCAGTGAGGCGAATCCGCGGGCGTTACGGTGGGAAACGCGGCCTTGCCGCTTTCGGCGATGCCGGCTCCATCCGGGTCGAGCAGGCGAATCCCCACGATGTCGGGCGTCTGCGTCAGCTCGACAAATATGTTTTCGAGCCGTTCCGGGCGGTATCGGCCCATGCGCGATTGGGCGCGAATGCCCGCGGCCAGCGACTCCAGTACCGTCTGTCCGCGTTCGAGCATTCGCTGTCGGTCGGCGGATTCGTGCAACTGAAAGTCGCGGTACAAAGCAAGCAGCCCGGCGGCCGCCGCGAAGGCAGCCACCGGGTATACCCAACCACTCCGAAACATGGCACGCTTGGTAATCACATGCCGGCCCATTGCGCGCTATTTACCGCCACGGCCCTTGCCGTTGCCGCCCTTGCCATTGCCCTTGCCTTGACCTTTACCCTGACCCTTGCCCTGACCCTTCTTGCCTTTGCACGAATCGCACACGCCGTCGCCATCGGCGTCTATGAAGTTGTCGCATACGCCGTCCGCGTTCGCATCCACGAAGTTGTGCTTGGCCTGTTTGCCGCCTTTGCCCTGTCCGCAGGAACCCTGGCCCATGCAGCCCTGGCCTTGCCCGCGTCCCGCGCCGCGCTTGTCGCACACGCCGTCGCCGTCCGCATCCACGAAGTTGTCGCAGACACCATCGCCATTCTCATCCACGTAATTGGCGCGCTTGCCGCGACCCTGCCCCATGCCACATCCGGCGCCGCGATTGTCGCAAACGCCATCGCCGTCGGCATCGACGAAGTTCGGGCCCATGCCCGTTCCCTGAAGATCACAAATGCCGTCGGCATTCTCATCCACAAAGTTTGGACCCTGCGCAAAAACGGGAACCGCCAGCACTCCCATCAAGATAGCGGCTGCACCCACAAGCATCCATGTCCACGTTGCCCGCATCATACTACACCTTCCTTTCCGTCATTACCGGGCCCAACCCAGGACCATCTGTGGCCCCGGACCGTCCCGCCGCTTTCAACTCTTGCCATACACAGAGGCAAGCAGCGTGCCAGCGTTTGCGGGCGGAAAAGAGGTTCTCTCTCTGCAAAACGGAAACGGTTGAGCCTGCAACTGTGCAAACCCTGCACAGTAGCTTTCCCTTGTGTCCTGAATCGGATTGGACGGATCGGACGAATCGGTCTGGTTGGCACGGCCCTTACGATTGGGGGAGTGTGGGCACCCTCGCCGGTCCCTTCGCGGAGTGAGGTTTACGGGGTCACTGGCCCGATTGGGCCAAGTAATCTCGTATGTCATCTGCGGCCGCTCAGATCGAGTGGTCGCTGCCGCCTTCCACGAGTGAGTCGAGGTCTTCGAGGGGTTTGAGCTTATGCAAGGCGCTGCTGACGGCGTCCTGCGCATACTGCACCGCGTCTTCCCCACCTGCGGCATCGGTCTGCACAGCGGCACGTGCGCCGCTCAAGGCAGTGACGAGCCCCGTTGCAATCTCCGCCAGACTCTTCGCAGCTCCCTCGAGCTGGCGGCCTGCGTCGTTGCTGGCGCGCCGCATCGCGTCGGACGTCTCGCGCATGCGCGCCAACTGGGCTTCCATCTCGCTCACGCGCATGTTCGCGAAGGTGATCTGCGCCTCGGCGTCGCGCCGCGCCGCGTCCAAGTCAATGGCATGGCCTTCAAGCTGCGCTTGCGCTTCCTCAAGCCGCGCCTGGACCGCCTCACGCTCGCGAATCAACTCCTGCCGTACCATGTCTGCTTGCTGGCGGTCCTCTTCGAGCGTGGCCACGCGCTCGATCAGAGTATCCCTCTCGCGCTTGACTTCTTCCAATGAAGAGGCCAGGGTGCCATACTCCATGGAGCGCTGCTCCAATGCCGAGGTGAGTTCACTCAGCTCCACGGAGCGGCGCTCAAGCTGTGCCGCAGCTTCCTCAAGCCGCGCCTGAACCGCTTCACGTTCTGCCCGGATTTCCTCCACCGTGGAGGCCAGAGCGTCATGCGCCGCGGACCGTTGCTCCAATGCCGACTTCACCTCGTCGAGTTCCGAGGCCGTCCGGGCGGCCTCTGCACGCAACGCCTCGTGCACTTCCAGATCCACAGCCGCCGCGCGCGCCTCGATGGCCGCCTCCAGCTCGGCGATGCGCGCGCGCCGTTCCTGCTCCGACTCCGCGAACGATGCGCGTGTCTCTTCGATCTGCCCGAGCATGCGCTCCGCGCGCTCGAGTACCGCGTCGCGCTCGCTCCGCAACGCGTCGCACTCCTGCGCCGTCGAGACCACGCGTGCGTCCAGTTGCGTCCGCTCGTCTTCCAGCGCGCCCAAGCGCTGCCGCAAATGGTCCAGATCGCGCCGTGCTTCCTCGAGTTCGCCACGGACGCGGCTTGACTCTTCCTCGATGCCGCGAAGCCGCGCCAGCTCGCCCTGCAAATGCTCGATGTGAGCGCGCCCCCCCACCAGCTCGCCGCGGAGCCGGTCGGCCTCTTCTCGGATGCCCTGCAAGGCCGTAAGCTCGCCCTGCATCCGCTCCAATTCCGCGCGAGCGCCCTGCAGCTCTTCCGCGGTTCGCGCAGCGTCTTCGCGCGCGCCCTGCAGCGAGGCGACTTCCCCGCGCAACTGCTCCAACTGCTCTTGCGCTGCGTGAAAGCCCTCCAGTTGGGAGTGGGCAACCTGCAACTGGGAGCGCAGGTCTTCCACGACGCCGTGTTGCGCCGCCACCTCAGAACGTGTCTGCTCAAGCTGCGCGCGCAATTCGCTTGAAGTCGCCGCATGCGAACTGGCTTCGGACTCCGTGCGCTGGAGTTGTTCGTGCAGATCGCGCACCTTCTCTTCATGCCCGGAGGATGCGCCGCGTGCCAGTTCCAATTCCTGGCGCAAACCCTGCTCCGATTCGGTCACCGAGCGCAACTGGGATTCCAGGCTTTCCGCGCGATTTCGCAGCGAATCCAATTCGTGCAGCGTTTGTTCGGCTTCCGTGCGAACCGTCGCAAGCGTGGCGGCGAGCGAAGTCTCCGACTGCGTGCGTTCCGCCAGTTGCTGTTCCACGGTTTGCAGGCGGGACCGTAATGCCTCCGCCGTCGCAGACTGATTGCCCGCCTCTTCCTGGGCCGTACTGAGCTTGTTGTGGAGGTCCCGTGCGGTGTCCAGGTTCTCGATGGCTTCCTGGCGAATCTGTGCGAGTTGCTCTTCCAACGCCGCGCGCAGCGTATCGCGCTCCGCGATATCCGCCTCGAGCCGCGCGACCTCTCCCGCGCGGGATGCCGCTTCCAATTCCGCCGCCTCGTGCTTGTGCCGGAGTTGGGCCAGTTCCGCTTCCACTGCGGCCCGCGCATCATCCTCCGCTTGCCGCACCAGCGTCCGCATCCGGTCGAGTTCCGCGCGCGCCGACCTCAACTCCTCCTGAACACTCTCCGCCAGCCCCTTTGCCACCTCATACCGTTTGGTGGTTTCGGCCTTGGCGACGCGTTCCGCGTCAAGCTCTTCGCGCAGCCGGGCCAGCGCCGCGGCCGTGTCGGGATCGCTTTCCTTCCCGATGCGGCTCAACAGGGCGCGCAACTCCTCGATCTCTTCCTGCTTCTTGCCAAGCTGGCTTTCGCTCTCTTCGCGAAGCTGGCGCTTAATCTTCTCGATCTGCGAGTCCGAGCCGCGCGGCACGATCCGCACAATCTGGCCCGCGTCCAGCAGCGCCCGGAACCCATCGCTCAAGTTTGGCAAACGCCCGGGATGGATACTCGACGCCAGCACAACGTAGTGATTGTTATCGAGGAAGATGCGGACGACGGCCTCCAACTCTTCCACGAGGTCGTCCTTGAACCGTTCGAATTGGTCGACCAGCAGCACCGCCGACTGGGCGCGCTCGACCGGCGACGGATCATCGATGAGCGCGCGGACCTGATCGGGGAAATTCAATGCGGTGATGTACGCGAGACCGGGCTTCGCCGCACCGGCGCGCACGCGGTTCACGATGGAATACAGGAGATGCGTCTTCCCGCAACCCTCGTCGCCAAGCAAGAGAACCGGCATCGGATCGACCGGTTTCAAATCCGCGATGTCTTGGCACAACTTGAAGGCGCGCTCGTTCGACTCGTCCACCAGAAATGAGCCGAAGTTCAATCGTTTCATCGATGTAGAGCTCCCCACAGGCGACCTGCGAACCTGCAGCGATTCTAGTCCCTTGCCGG
>JADLCA010000284.1 GCA_020847495.1 Candidatus Hydrogenedentota bacterium
ATCTCGAACAGGCCGTTGCCCGCCCCCCAATGCGACATGGGCTTCTCGATCCACGCGTAGGCGATCGGGCGGCCGTCCTCCGTGACCACACGCCCCGTCACTTTGCCCGCACGCGCGAGGCCGATATCAAGTTCGCTCTGCGGACGCGACAACGTGCAGTACTGCACGTAGCGCCGTTCGCGGCCGGGCGCGGCAGCCCATAGGCAGTGGGCACCTAGAGTAACGCCTTCAATCGAGTACCGGCCTTCGTCGTCGGCTTCCACAATAAAATCGTTGTCGGTCCACAGTCTTGCGTGAGGTACGGGTTGGCCTGTCTCGGTCTCCAGAACCTGACCATGGACCCAACCACGGGGACTCATCTTGACATCGACTAGCTGGCTTCCGCCCTTTCCTTCCGCGATAAAGATCCCGTGAGGGCGAATCGGGGCTTCGGCGCCTTCGGCATCCCGCCGCGCCTGAAGCCTCCAGGCTCCTGGCGGCACGCGCAGCTTGAAATGCCCAACCGCATCTGTTTGCGTCTCGCGGGTGTCCCGCATGCCGAAGCCAAAGCGGGCGGCCCACACGACCGCGCCCGGTGCGGGTCTGCCCTGGCTGTCGTACACGGTGCCCATGACGGTATCGCTGGGAGCTGAAGCCGGGTCCGTGCCCGGGTAGCCCGCAGGCACTACGTAGACGGGTGGCAGCACGGAGGGGCCGGCGGACTCCCGCGGCGGCACAGCTTCTGGCGCGGGTACCGGCGGCGTTGCCGCGTGTTCGGTTTCAGCGGGGGCCGCGTCCGGCGCCCGGCCAGGCATTTCCACGCTGCGGACAGAGGCACTGACAACTGGAAGTGAGCCAGCCGGCACTTCGGGCGTGAGCAGAACCCAGGCGAGTGCTGCGAAGATCGCGATCGCCGCCATGCCCGAGAAACCAGCCACTAGATTGCCGCTGCTTAACCATGATCTCGAGGCACTATGCGGCAACGCGTTGGCGGGGGTTCCACCAGGCGGCACGACTAGTGGGGGCAGAGCCACCAACACCGCCGCAGTGAAGTTCTTCCGCGGACCCGTATTCTTCAGCGTATCCTCGACGAGTGATACAAGCTGTTCCCGGACCATCGCCCGCCCGCGGGACAGGCGCTGCCTGGCAGCGTCTGGGGTCAACTGAAGGGCGTCAGCTACTTTCTGGACGGACATTTCCTCCCGGTAATACAGAATCAGGGCCACCCGGTAGGCTTCCGGCAGCCCTTCAATGGCCTGCCACACGGTGTTGTTCCGCTCCAGAGCCAATGCGGCTTGCAGCGGGGTCTCGGGAGGGCGGCTTGCCGCCACGTGCTTCAAGGCTTCGATGCGGCGGCCTTCGCGCCAATTCCGGCGCAGCCAATCTTTGGCAATATTGCGAATGATGGCGGCCAACCAGGGACGGAGCTTTCCAGGCATCTCCAAACGGGAGAGATTTCGCCATGCGACGACAAACGCCTCCTGAGCGATCTCCTCACTGGCGGCAGGGTTGCCGGTCGAGCTGTAGGCCACGGCGCACGCGAGTTGTTTGTAACGTTCCACAAGCGTGCCAAAGGCTTGCGTGTTTCCCCCGAGACTCTCTTCGATGAGCTGAGCATCAGAGACCATGGCAACACTCCCCGCGATCATTGTACCGCACCTGCGTGTGGGACCGGCCCATCCAGGTCCTCATCTGCCCTATACATTGTCGCGAGCGGGGGTTTTGTGACGGACAAGTCGCGGGCGCTCTCTGCCCGCGCTATCGGCGTTCGAGTGTGTCCAGCCTCTTCGTGAGAGACTTCACTTGGTATTCAAGGTGGAAGATTGCGATCCAAGCGCAGACTAGCGAAATGCCCGACAGAATCTGGTCCATGGCGCTGTAACTCCTTTATGACCCTGACCAATTTGGAGATTCCACGTTGAAATCAGCATGGGCCTATGGATGGCGGCTTTTTCATCCCGAAAACGGCAATTGAAAGGGGGGAGTCTTTCCCATTAGCACCGGACCGAATGCAATGCAAGACCACTTTACGCGAAGCCGCGAAGACCACGGGGACGTGCGTGCCGTGGCTCGACTGCCGTTTTCAGGTTCACGCGCATCCTGCCCGTGTGAAGACCGCGGGCTGGAAGCCCGTGCCACCTCCGGGTCTATCGCACCGGCGACAGTTCAAAGTCTTGCTGCAAGACTTCGCCATCCTGGACCAGCATTTCGAATTCCTCGATGATGGGGACATACGGGTCATCTGGGTTGACCCGGCTGACCTTGAGGACGAGTGGGCCTTCCCAAACCTGCTCGAATCGGAAACTGCCGTCTGGGCCGGCCGTGGTCTGCAGGCTATCGGTGTGGTCGCCAAGCCGCCGCTCCAATGACATCCACGCCTGGGCTGCAGGCTCTCCGGCAACCAGGAGCCTTCCTTCCACCGCCGCCGCGCCTCGCTCGAAAGTGAAATCGAGGTGGTGACTCTGCCCGGCCCGGACAGAGACGCGCTGGGTGACGGTGTGGCGAACGACCGGATTCTGATTGGGATACACGCTCAATTCGAGCGTCCCTGGGGAGAGTCCGGTGAGATTGAATACCCCTTGCTCGTTCGGGTGGGAGTAGGAGTATGGAAGCCAGGGCGAATCGGGATAGCGGGCGTTGATCGACATGTCATTCAACGGCGCACCATCGATGAGGACGGCGCCCTCAAGCGTGGCGGGCTGAGGCAGGAC
>JADLCA010000285.1 GCA_020847495.1 Candidatus Hydrogenedentota bacterium
CCCGGACGAGCACGACCCCCGTTACAAGGAGGAAGGACGCAGCGAGGACGACTTCATCGCCTATGCCTGGGACAAGTTCCTGAAGACCCAGGACCCGCTCTGGCTGCCGCGTCTTCCGATGACAAAGGCGGTGGTACGTGCAATGGACCTCACGCAGAAGGAGCAGCCGCAGGTCGACGCCTTCTTTGTGGTCGGGGGATCGAAGCGCGGCTGGACGACCTGGACCGTCGCTGCGGTGGACAAGAGGGTCGTCGGTATTGCGCCCGCGGTGATTGACGTGCTGAACGTGAGCGCCTCGCTCAATAATCACTTCGCGGCGTACGGGTTCTGGGCGCCCGCGATCTCTTCGTATCAGGATATGGATGTGCTCTCGCGCATCAATACGCCCGAATTCGCGGCCTTGAACGCGGTGGTGGACCCGCTATCCTACAAGGACCGGCTCACGATGCCGAAGTACATCATGAATTCTACGGGGGACCAGTTCTTTCCGCCGGATTCATGGACCTTCTACTTCGATCAACTCAAAGGCGAGAAGTACCTGCGCTATATCCCGAACACCGACCACGGCCTGAATGGAGAAGCCTATTTCAACATGGCTTCCTTCTATCACACAATCATCGCGGGGACAGCAAGGCCGGAATTCACCTGGGAGAAGCAGGCCGACGGGTCCCTCGAGGTCCGCTGCGTAACCAAACCGGTAAAGGTCCTCTTGTGGCAGGCATTCAATCCGGAAGCACGCGACTTCAGGCTGGAAACACTGGGCGCCGTCTGGAAGAGCACGCCTGCGGTGGAATCGGGACCGGGAGTCTATCGTGCAGCGCCGGACGTTCCGGAAAAGGGCTGGCGGGCCTTTCTGCTTGAGATGGAGTTTGAAAACCCCGGGTTTGCCTTCCCGCTGAAGTTTACAACCGGGGTCAGTATCGTGCCCGACACGCACCCGGCGAAGGCCCCCAACGAGTAGAGGCGCTGACGCCGGCACGGCGGTAAAGAAAGGAATAACCGGAATGACAGTGGTCTCCTTTTGCCTTCTGGCGGCTCTGGCCGCGGCAGACTTGAGTCTGGATCCCGCCCCCTTCGAGCAGGCCTTTGCCCAGGAGGAAGTGCGCTTCTTCACGACGGAGCAGAGACTTCCGGACATCAATGTGCTGGCCGTCACGCTGTTGAAGGATGGGACACCGGTCATCCTTACCGCGAAGGGGTGTGCGCGATTCAATGGCACGCAGTGGGTCGCCGAACCTCAGGAAGCCCAAGGCGCCTACTCACTGCTTGCGCCCGCGGGGGACGGCGGTTATTGGCTCGCGGGCAAGGACGGATGCTTGCACATGGGCGGAGACGTCTATACGGTTAGCGGCCTGCGTGGCGAAGTTACCGCTTTGGCATCCGGCGGCGAGCGCGTCTACCTGGGAACCAACGAAGGACTGTGGCACGTCAGGGGGAAGCGCGCGCGCCAGGTGTGCAAAACGGAAGCGCCGGTTCATGCTGTCGCAGCTGCAGATGACGCAATCTACCTTGGGTGCGAGGACGGCCTCTGGAGCGTCTCCCTCAAGGACGGGGATCCGGCACGGCACCTTGACGCCTACCGTGACCGGTTGAGCGCGGAAAGGGTGGACGCGCTCGCATCCGCCGGAGGATCGCTCTGGAAGGGCAGCGGCGACACGGCGGGCAAGCTGGTGCTGAACCAATGGACGCATTTCACCGGTGAAAACGGTCTTCCCTACGGCCACTTCACGTGCGCGTCGCCGGGCGAGCCAGGCGTCATCTGGTTCGGGACGGAGCGGGGAGCGATTCGTTTCGATGGAACCAATTGGTTTTACCGGGCCGGCAAACGCTGGGTTCCGGATGACCGCATCAACGGCATCGCCGTGGCAACGGATGGGACCGCCTGGATCGCCACGCCGCAAGGCGTGAGCCGCATCACGCGCGTGAAGCGCACGCTGGCCGAGAAGGCCGTCGAATATGAACGCATCATCGACACGCGCCACCGCCGTCTCGGCAAGTTCGTGTTGCGCTGCCACTTCGATGAGCCGCGCGCGCTGGACACGGCATCCCAACGCGCATCGGACAATGACGGTCTGTACACGGCGATGTACGGCGCGGCGGAGTCGTTCCGCTACGGCGCAACGAAGGATCCCGAAGCCAAGAAGCGCGCAGTGGACATCTTCCGCGCGCTAAAGCTTCTCTTTGAGGTGACGGGCATTCCAGGATTTCCCGCTCGCGCGGTCATTCCGGTAGAGGGCAGCAAGGATCCCAACGAGGGTTTTGGCGAAGCGGCGAACCTGTCAATGCAGAAGGAAGACCCGCTTTGGAAGAACATCGTTCCGCGTTGGCCCAAGAGCGCCGACGGCCAGTATTACTGGAAGTGCGATACCAGTTCGGACGAGATCTGCGGCCATTTCTTCTTCTACGCGACGTACTTCGATTTTGTGTGCGAGACCGACGCGGAGCGTGCGGACGTGGCGAAAGTCGTACACGCATTGGCCAGCCACCTCGTCGACAACAACTTCGCGCTCATCGACCACGATGGCAAGCCCACGCGGTGGGGCAACTGGTCGCCGGAGCATGTGAACGCGCCTGAGGGGTGGGCGGACCGGGGCCTGCAGTCCTTGGAGATGTTGTCCTTCCTGAACGTGGCGCGTCACGTCACCGGGGATGAGAAATTCGCAAAGGCGGCCGCGCTCCTGCGAGACAATCACGCGTACCACGCGAATGCCATTCGGGGCCGGAGCACCTGGCCGCCCGCGGCTGTTGTGCCTTGGGATGGCAACCTCGCGTTCCTGAGCTTCTACGGACTCATCGCGCTCGAAAAGGATCCCGAGTTACAGCGCACGTACAAGCTGGCCCTGGACAACAACTGGCTGTTCGCGGCGCGCCAGAACGATCCCTTCTTCAACATTGTGTACCTCGCGCTGCACCCCGAAGCCGGACTCGATGTCAAGCCGGAGACCGCGCCGGCGGAGCGTCAGCTCACGCTTGAACGCGCGGTCGAGACACTCGCGCGCACTCCGCAGCTGCTCATAGACTATCGCATGGAAAACAGCCACCGGCTCGATGTCTATCTCGATCCAACCCTGCGTCAGCGCGCCACGTACGGGTGGAGGCGGTCAGGCGGCGCCGTGCCAATCGAAGAACGGTCGCACATCCGGATCAATTCCGATAATTTCGATCTGAACTGGGGCGGCGAAGGAAAGACCGAATACGAGAGCACGTACTATCTGCTCCCGTACTACATGGGACGGTATTACGGCCTGATCAAGTAACATGGGATGAGCAGGCTGGCCCGCTCGCCTGACACTGGCCGAACTGTGGAAGGTATGGAGTCACTTCAGGGGAAGTAAGGAGAACACGCACAATGAAGAAACTTGTGATGATCCTCATGGCATGCGCACTCATTCTACCGTTTGCACAGGCCCAAGCGGCGAATTTGAGCCAACTCTACCAATTGTCCGATGCGCAATCGCGGTCCATCAGCCCTGAGAATTTCACCGGCGAGAAGGGCAAGGGCGGCATGGCGACCCTGGAGGAGGGAAATGCCAAAAGGGCCGCTCGCGAACTAGGCCAGGGCTGGAAGGTGAATCCCTACATTCACATCAAGCCGGGCGAGACGTTCACATTGGGCGAGATTGAGGGGTCCGGCGTAATCCGGCACATCTGGATGACGCCCGTAGGCGATTATCGCCTCATGATCTTCCGCTTCTACTGGGATGGCGAGGAGACGCCGTCGGTGGAAGTGCCGGTGGGCGACTTTTTCGCGGCGGGCTGGGGCATGGGCAAAGAGCCACGCATCACCTCGCTGGCGGTTTGTGTGAATCCACGGAGCGGTTTCAATTCCTATTGGCAGATGCCCTTCCGCAAAGGCTGCCGCGTGACGATGGAAAACCTCGGCGAGAAAACCGCCACGGTCTATTACCAAATCGATTACTCGGTCGAATCGGTGCCGGATGACGCCGCCTATTTTCATGCGCAGTTCCGCCGCGTGAACCCGCTGCCGTATAAGGATGTCTACACCATCGTCGACGGCATCAAGGGCCGCGGTCATTATGTCGGCACCTACCTCGCGCACGGCGCGA
>JADLCA010000286.1 GCA_020847495.1 Candidatus Hydrogenedentota bacterium
GGCTCACATTCATCTGCCGTGGATGCGCCTGAATTCGTACTTCGAAGGCCCGCACGGGGCCTGGCGCGGCACCTGGAAAATGGATGGAGGCGGCAGCCTCTCCAACCAGGGTATTCATTGTGTGGACCTGCTTCAGTGGCTGGCGGGTCCGGTCCACAGCGTGTGCGGATTCCATGGAGTGTTCAACCATCCCATCGAGGCCGAGGACCAGGCGGTCGCCATCCTGAAGTTTGAAAGTGGGGCGCTAGGGACCTTGTACACAACCACCTGCGCCAATCCGGACCAGCCGTTCCATCTGTACATGTACGGCACGAAGGGCAGCTTTTCGCGCCGGGGCGAGCGGCTGGAGTACTTCGAGATGGGTTCCCCGAAGGATCGGGAGCGGATGAAAGGGGTGACCGGGGGCGTGAACCGGCGGGACACCGCCGGGCTGGATCCCCTGGCCCTGTCAATTGCCGGCCATATCCTGCTCATCGAGGATCTTGTGAAGGCGATCCGAACGGGCCGTGAGCCGGCCATCACGATCGAGAGCGCGAAGCACAGCGTCGAAATCGTCACCGCCGTCTATCAGTCTTCGCGAACCGGGCGAGCGGTTGAAATCGCCAAACTGCGCGAGTGATTCCCGGGGACGCGTAAACAGCGGATCTGGCTGAAACCGGAACTCGAAACGGGCGGTCAAAGGTCACGGGTTCACAGTCCGGAGGGAGACCGGGTCCCCTCCGAAGCCTGCCCCTACGAACTGGCGCTTGTGGGAGCCTCACCGGACGCCGCAGCGGGAATGTCATATCAATGAGTACCAAGTATGTTGCGTGATTTCACCATCGCCTATGCGCGCAAGAACGTCAAGATGCGTTCGGTGCGCAGGCTCTCCTTCCAGCGTCAGAGCGTCGCCTACGTGCTTTCCATAGCGGCTCGCAAGATCCCGCACGCGGCGGGCAACGTCGAATTCGATGTCACGCCCGTTATCGAATACGGCGAGAAAGTCATCCGGGAGATGAAGGCCTCGGGCGTGAAGCATTCCGCGGAAGACGTGACCCGGATGGCCGTGCACAAGAATCTGTCCGCGTTCTACCTGAAGACCATCGCCCACGTCATGCATCACGTGCCGGTCATGAACTCACTGCTTGAGTGGACGCCCTGGCGCAACGGCGGGCTCTTCTACGAATGCGCGGATATCCGCCCGGCATTTACCGTGCACACGAAGCAGGGCGTCATGACACCGCTCATCGCCGACCCACACAAGAAGACCCTGATCGAGGTAGCGAACGAAATGCGGATCCTCACGCGCAAGGCGCGCCGGACCGACATGAATGAGCTGTACCGCCGTCTTGCCTGGGAGTATCTCGGCTTCGCCATTCGCGAGGTCGACTTGTCGAGTCTCCTGGCGGGTTGGCTCTGGCTGCGCTCCACCCTCTGGCCGGAACCCATCGAAGAGGCCCTGCGGAATGTGCCCGAGGAAGAGAAACTCCGCCCCTGCGATGTCATCGGGTCCACCTGCACCATCGCCAACATTGGAATGGCCGTGGACGGCTGGCAGACGTTGACCGTCATTCCGCCGCCCAGCACTTTCATGTGGGGTATCGGCCTGACGCGGCCGCTTCCGCGCGTCGTGAACGGGCAGGTAGTCCCGCGCCAGATTGTGACCATGGCCGTTTCCTTCGATCACCGGGCCATGGACGGTGGCGACTTTTTCGGATTCGTCGAGATCATGAAGCAGTACTTCGACCATCCGGAACGCATTTTCGACTGGAAACCTGGCGACCCGATTTAGCCGTTCTTGCTTTTCTCTTCCTTGGCGCGCCACTCGGCGTCGAGTCGCGGCCGCTCTTTCCAACGGCGGTGCAACCACAACCATTGACCTGGCGTCTTGCGAATTTCGGCCTCGATGGCATCCTGGCAACGTTGGGTAATGGCCAGCAGGTCATCGCGCATATTGCCGGTGCGCGACGTGTCGATCGGGGGCGAGATCGTTACGTTGTAGTGGCCGTTGGACTGCCTGACAATTGTGATGGGGTGGATGGGGATCTTCGCGCGCATGGCGACCATGGCGGGCGCGACGGTGGCCCAGCAGGGTTTCCCGAAAAACGTGACCGGCAACGCTGCCTCGCGCGGGCTTTGGTCCACGAGCACGCCAACCACCCAGCCTTCCCGCAGCAGTCTCAGGATCTCCGGGCCGGACCGCTCTTTTGCGATCGTGCGGACGCCGCACGCCGAACGCGTCCGGTCCACAAATGCGTTCAGTCGGGGATCGTCCAGAGGGCGCACTACCTCCGCAATTCTCACACCGTGGGCCACAAGCACAGGCGCGAACCACTCCCAATTGCCCATGTGGGCGCCTACCAGAAAACAAGGCCCCTTGATATGATCGAGTCCGTTCACCGTCACCAGAGACTTCGCCGTAGCGGCATCCAAGGCGGAAATGCGCGAGAATTCGGCAGCAACGATACCGACGTTCTCGGCGGCTTCGCGTGCGATGCGGCGCATCTCGGACCTCCCGATGCTGTCTCCATAGGCGTGGTCCAGGTTTTGGAGGCAGACGTTCCGCACCCGCGGAATCATGTAGTAGGCAAGCCGCCCGCAGAGGCGTCCGAGACCGCGCGCCAAGGATAACGGCAGTATTGCCGTGAGACGTGCGAACGCAACGGACAATGTGGTGCTCAACCACACGAGGGCGGGATTGCGGCGCTTCGCCATCCTCAAGAGTCCAGTTCGATGGCTTCGCCGGTTGTGGGAATAAACTTGCTGTACGCCGCACTCGTATTGTCGCGCATCCAGGCGGTCGCCTCGGGGTCGCCGTGCACGAAGACGACATTCCGGGGCGCGATGTGATCGATCAGCTTGCAGAGGTCCTCACGGGTGGCGTGCGCGCTGAAATTGAAACTCTGCCGGTTGTCGAGTTTGATCTTGACGAGCGGCCCCTTGAGTTCGAAGCGCAGCTCGTCGCCTGTTTTCGCATGGAGAAGCTGGTAACCCAAGGTGTCCGGGTCGAGATATCCGACGAAGAACAGGCCGTGTTTCTTCTGTTTCACGAGTTCCATCGCGATCATGGACGACGGCGTGTTCTCGACCATCATGCCGGAGGTGGCCACGATCACGGCGGGCCCTTTCAGCAAGTCGTGACGCACTTCCGGGTCCCACACGTCTCCGATTCGCTTGAAATCGTAAAGCGGCCGCAATGTCGAATCGGGACGCAGGTAGTCCGTGTACTTATCGTAAATCTCATAGATGGCGCGTCCGAGACCCGAGGCGTATACCGGGGCATCGGGTACTTGGCCGGATTCCTGCAAGCGAGAGATGACGTTCAGCAATTCCTGGGTCCGCCCGAGGGCAAACGACGGCACAAGTACAACGCCTCCCTGCTCGAGCACGCGGGTCATCTCGCGGGCAAAGCGCAGGGTCTCCCCCTCGAACGTGATCGCATGCCCCTGCTCGTGCGTGCCGCGCGTGCTCTCGACGATCAGCGTCGTGACCTCGGCGGACTTGTCCAGCAAGGTCAGACCGGCCATCAATTCCTGGTGCGTCATGCACACGTCGCCCGTGTAAAACACGGTGTGCCCCGGCACGCGCAGAAGGACGCTCGCGCTGCCCAGGACGTGTCCCGACGGGTGAAAACTCGCGCGGAAGGGGCTGTCCCACGTGAGGGCAAACTCGCGATCAAACGCCAAGCCGTAACTGCGCCGGATCACATACTCCACATCGCTGTGCGTGTACAAGGGATAGTCCTTGATACCGCGCTCGACGGCCAACGTGCCCATGACGGACACGCTGTTGTGCAGCATGCGATCCATGATCTTGACGGTGGGCTGGGTGGCGTAGCACTCGGTGGAGGGGAACTCGCGCATGAGGTAGGGCACCGCGCCGCAATGGTCGATGTGGGCGTGCGACACGATGACGGCATCCGGCGCGCGCTTCAGATGATGGAACTCGGGCAGGGCATCCCTCCCCTCTTTCTTGGGATGGATGCCGCAATCCAGCAGCACGTCATGTCCATCCGCGCTGAGGAGATACGAATTGGCGCCGATTTCAGCGCCTCCGCCTATGGCAGTAAAGGTCACCTTGCTCAAGTCTTTCTCCAATCTTGGGCATTTTAGGGAAGTCCCCGCAGCAATTCAAAGGCTGCGCCGCGCATCCTTGCACTTTCGCAAGACATTACATACCATCGCCCAAGGGCGAACAGACAGTCTGGCCGGGAATGAACGCAATGGGCACTGACAGAAACGGGCTTGCGGGAAACACGGGGGAGAGTGGAGGAGGACCATGGCCACACTAACGCTCGCCATCTGCGCGCGCCACGCCCAGCACATCCTGAAACCCTGCCTGGAGAGCGTCCGCAACCAGACCGTCGCGCCCGATGAAGTCATCGTCGCCGTGGATGAAATGGAAGACCCGACCGTCGACGTTGCGCGCGCATACGGGGCTCGCGTGATCGCGAGCAACGCCACGGGCCTGTACGAGGCCCGCAACGCGGTGCTCGACGCGTGCACCACGGACTACCTCGCTTTCACCGATGCGGATTGCGAACTCGTGCCCGAGTGGGTCGCCTTGGTCAAGTCCGTGTTGGATAGCCGGCCCGAGGTGGCCGCGGGGACCGGACGCCATCCGCCCGTGGGGCCGCGCAATTTCGCGGCTTGGCTCCACCACATGTGGTTCGTGGTCGAAACGGAATCGACCGGTGAGACGCAGGGGATTATCGGCGGCAACAGCTACTTTCGCACACAGGCCTTGCGCGACGTCGGCGGGTGGCTGCGGTTGCCGCGCCACAGCGCCGCGGAAGACGTCTATATTGCGACCGCCCTGCGCAAGGCGGGCCACCGCATCTGGTTTGAAGAGGGCGCGGCCGTCCGCCACCGCTATGAAACGCGCTTTTCCGGGCTGACGCGCAAGGCCGTAATGATGGGCAAAGATATCGTCGTGATGATGCGGGCGGCCCGCTGGCGCGACGGTCTCTGGTACTACACGCTGGCAATTCCCGTATTGGCGGCGACGCTGCCCGTGGGCCTGCTGATCGCGTTGATGGAACCGCGCCTCGGACTACCCGTGGCGGCGTTTCCCCTGGCGCTGACCTTTGTGTTCCTGTGGGCGCGGTTTCGGAGTCTTCCGACCGCGCTTTCGCGCTGGGCCGCCCGCTGGATTGTGATCTGGCCCTATTCCTGGGGCATCCTGAAAGGGTTGACCACGCCAATCCCCGGCAACGTGATGCGCTCTCAAAATGGCAAGGAAGCGTCCGCAGACTCTGCAAACTGAACGGCAGGCCAACGCATTGAACCACGAGACACAACTCACCATATGCCTGACGTGCTCCCACGGCGGACACCTCACGGAGATGTTTCAACTGTTGGACGCTTTCAAGGGGCATGATATGTTCTACTTCTGTTACGACGCCGACACGACCCGCCGTCTGGAGAGGGCCTACCTCATACCCAACATGGCTCGAAACCCGTGGGAGCTTCTGAAAAACATCGCGCGCGTGTGGCGCGTCTTTCGCAAAGAGAAGCCGGACCTTGTCGTATCAACCGGTGCGGAGATTGCCATTCCCGTGATTCTCGTATCGAAACTGTTTCGCATTCCTTCGATCTACATCGAGTGCGGCGCACAGGTCACCACCCCGTCCTTCACGGGACGCATCATGTATTGGCTTGCAAACCGGTTCTACGTGCAATGGCCGGAATTGCGCGAGGTCTACGGTCCGCGCGCTCGGTTCGAAGGCAGTCTCATCGACGAAGACAAATGGGCGGGGACCTCGCCGTGATCTACGTGAGCGTAGGCACCATGTTTCTCGATTTCCCCCGGCTCATCCGCAAGATGGATGAGATTGCCCGCGGCACAGGGGAACGCATTGTCGTTCAGACCGGAATGGGCAAGACACTGCCCGAACATTGCGAGCACTTCGACTTCCACTCGAGGGACGAGGTGCTGACACTGCATCGGGAAGCGCGGCTCATCGTATGCCACGCGGGGATCGGTTGTGTGATGGATGCCCTTCAGTCGAAGCGCCCGCTCATCGTCGTGCCGCGTTTGAAGCGCTACAACGAGCACATGAACGATCATCAGCTTGACCTGGCCCGCGCGGTGGAACGGCGCGGCTGGGGCAAGATGGTGCTGGACGTGGAGACCCTGCCCGACGCCTGCGCCCAGCCTCCTCACGCGTACGAAGACTACAAACCCGCGAGGGAACGGCTGCTTGAGTCGATCCGCGCCATGGTCATGGAAACGGCCGAAAAGAAGCGAAGCAGCAGTCTGGGACTGAAGCGATGACGGACGCAGCACCTGTGGAGAAGATACTCGGCTTCGACGTTCGCGCCGTTTCCGCGGCGTGGATTGATGCGTGGCCGCCGGA
>JADLCA010000287.1 GCA_020847495.1 Candidatus Hydrogenedentota bacterium
GGAAACCAAGTGCTCGGTACTTCCATGGTGCTTCCGATTCAGGGTTGGGCCGTCGTCGTGGAAGTTGACTCGAACGAAGTCATGAAATGGGAACGCATCTTGTTGAGCCGCGTCGCCGTCACATTGCTTATCGCCATCGTCGCAATTGTCTTGGCGTCACTTTGGCTGTCCAGCGTTCTCGGACGCCCATTGGCTTCGCTGGCGGCCGTGGCTCATCGAATCATTTCGGGCCACACCGAGGAACGACTCGGCAATATGGGAATGCGGGAAGCCGACGAGGTACGCCTGGCGGTAAACCGAATGCTTGACGAATTGAAACTGAAAGAGCGGGAAATCGTGAGAACCGCCACGCTGGCAACCGTCGGAGAGTTGACGTCACGCATCGTGCACGAAATGCGGAACCCGATTTCGTCGATTAGGGTGAACCTGCAAACGATTTGTCAGGCATCGATGCCGGATTCGGATTGCCAAGAATTGGCCGAGATCGCGATTAGCCAGGCAGAGCGGTTGGAGGAAATGCTGAATGAATTGCTCCACTATGGCAAACCACTTGAACTTCATCCCGAGGATATCACGTTTCGTGTGCTTATGGAGAAGTCGCTCTCCGGCGTGAACGGATTAGCCGCGGACAAGGAAGTTCACATCGCGGTCAAGGATGAGATAGGCGATCAAACACTCCGAATCGATACCGAGTATTTTACACGGGCGATGACGAATCTACTCCAAAACGCAGTCGAGGCAACGCCCGCCGGCAAAGACGTCGTCGTCCGTGCCTATGCGCCGGACCCTCCGGGCGGGGAAATCGAAATTGCCGTCCGTGACCGTGGCTCGGGGATACCGCACGAGTACCGCGAGCGGATTTTCGCGCCGTTTTTCACTACAAAGTCTCGCGGAATCGGTTTGGGGCTCGCTAACGTCCGAAGAATCGTCGAACAACACGGGGGAGGAGTAGTCGTAGACGAAGCGCCGGACGGCGGAACGGTCTTTTCGATCCGCCTTCCGCAATCTACGACGGACCGACCGGAGGATGATGGAGGAAGCACGTGACGGGTGCTTGAGGTGATCAGATTCTATATCCCCGAGGCGAAGAAGCCTATCGCGATTCAACCGCAACTCTATGCACGCGCGTCACTTATGGACAATGGTCGTTGTTGGCATCGGTTATGCTTTCAAGCGTTTGCATATTGGGATATACACCTTGATGCAAGTGCATCAGATACTTCGATGAGGATTTGAGAAGACCATGGCAAACGTTTTGATCATCGACGACGATGTAGCTTTGTGCAGGTCGCTCGAGATCATCCTCAAGCGAGAAGGGCACACGGTACGCACGTCAAACAAGGGAAAGACGGGGTTGGCGGACCTCGGAGAGAATAGCTACGACGTGGTGTTTATCGATTTGGTCCTTCCAGATCTTTCGGGATTGGAGGTGATCCAGTCCGCATCCGTCTTGAGCGAGGCGCTCACGGTAATGATCACGGGGGTTCAAGACGCAAAAGCCGGTATTCAGGCCATTCAGCTCGGCGCATTTGACTACGTGCGAAAACCACTGGACCGGGATGAACTTTTGTCGATCGTCGAACGGGCACGACGTTTTGCAGATGGCAAAGCAGGGGGCACGACTCGTTCAATCCTGAGTCATACGGCGAGTTCTCATGAAATCATCGGTTCGCACCCAAAAACGACAAGCGTAATCAAGCAGGTCGCACTATTATCCCGCAGTAGGGTGCCGGTGCTGATCCAAGGTGAGACCGGAACAGGAAAGGAACTGGTAGCCCGGGCTTTGCACGAGGCAGCAACCTCCAACGATCCATTCCTGGCCGTCAATTGTTCGGCCGTCGTACCCACTTTGCTCGAGAGTGAGCTCTTTGGCCACGTAAGAGGAGCGTTCACCGGGGCGGATTCCGATAAGGCCGGAAAAATGGAGTTGGCCGGGTCGGGCACCGTCTTCTTCGACGAAATCGGTGATATGTCCTACGACCTCCAGGCGAAGCTTTTGCGCGTCCTTCAGGAGCGGGAGTTCGAACGGGTGGGCAGTTCCAAGTTGTTGCCGTTCAGGGCCCGCGCGATCGCGGCGACTCACAGGAATCTCAAGAAGATGGTTCAGGACGGGGTATTCAGAGAGGATTTGTACTACCGGGTCGCGGTTTCGGCCATCAATGTGCCTTCCCTGCGTGAGAGGCGTTCCGATATTGAGTGTCTCGTAGAGCACGCACTTTCAAGGTTGAACACGGAGCTTGGGAAGGAGATTCATACTATTGATGAACGGGCGATTCGGCGGTGCCTTGACTACGATTGGCCGGGAAACGTTCGGGAACTCATCAACGTGCTCACGAGAGCGGTGCTGCTCGCCCGCGGCCCTGCAATCACGGAAGATCTCATCGATATGGCAATGCAGCAAACCTGTACCGCCATGACATCCGCGCAAGATACAAAGACACTCCGGGAAGCAGAAAGCGAGTATATCTACAAGGCCCTGCTTTCAAACCAGTGGAACATCAAACGCACAGCTCGTTTGCTTGAGATATCGCCGATAACGCTGCGAAAGAAGATTCGGGACTATCAATTGGTCAGGCCTACGGAGGGGGCCACCTAACGTAGGTTTTTGGAAAAAACCCGCAAGCCCCCATCCGCTATCGTATTCCTCGTGAGGGTTCAGTGGTCCAAATCTTCTTCGATGATGGATGAACCGATGCGATCATCTTGTCGCAACCTTCGCTCCTACGTTGTCCCGGCACTGGTGCACTTCTACCGTAGCGTGCACAATCCGGCAACCCTCCGGTAGCCGCGCTTTGTAGAAATCGGGAGACTGGGGACTGTCCGCGACGACGGCCAAGTCAACGGCGTAGATACCCGGGCCAATCGACCAGATATGGAGGTCGGCAACGCGTGTGTCGCCATCGTTCTCGATGGCCGCGCGAATCGCGTTTCGAACAGATTCGGGCGCTTGCCTGTCGAGCAGGACCGAACTGGATGCGACCACCAGTCCCCAGGACCACCGGGCCACGAGCATCGCGCCGACAATACCCATTGCGGGGTCCGTCCAATTCCAGCCAAAATACTTTCCGGTCAGTAGCGCGAAGATTGCCAACAACGAAGTGAGTGCGTCGGCCAGCACGTGAAAGTACGCGGCACGAAGATTGTGGTCGTGGTGGTGGGTATGAAGATCACCGTGGACGTCATTCACAGGGTTGTGTCCGCCATGCGAGTGGTCATGGTCGTGATCGCCTTGCAGCACGAGAGCCGATACTCCGTTCACGATCAGTCCGACGACCGCTACGGCAATGGCTTGGTTGAACGCGATGTCTACGGGGTTGATCAGACGCTCGACACTTTCCCACACCATCATCAGCGCGAATACAGCGAGCAATACGGCACCCGTGTAACCGCCCAGCGCATTCACCTTCCCGGTCCCAAAACTAAATTCGCGGTCATGGGCGCGACGGCGTGCGAATACATACGCGAGGGCCGCGATCGCAAGGGCAGCCGCATGGGAGGCCATGTGTAGGCCGTCCGCAAGAAGTGCCATGGATCCGAAGGCGATCCCGGCGACGATCTCCACGACCATCATCATCGCAGTAATAATGATGACGATGATGGTACGGACTTCCCCGGGTTTTCGGGCGTCCTGCCCAAAGGTGTGGCTGTGCTGCCATGCATTCAGGCCATGGTGGTGCATATTGCTGGACGATCCTTCTTCCAGAAAGCCAACGATGAGGCTATCGCGAGGCCGACGGCGTTGTCAATTCGCGCGACTGGCGCCGGATGGCGATTCGGCAACAACCGGCAATGATGGTGCAGCTACGATATGAGAATTCCGATGTGGACCGTAATGCAACGACTACCGACGAGATTGAACGGGTATGATCGCGTTAACATTTGCAGTCAATCCGTGGTCAACTTTGCGGACTTTCCACTAAACGTCTACGGACACGGATTTTGCGTGCGTGCCGGGACCTGCCCTTGATCCATCAGATTTAGATACGGACTAACTCCCCAATAGATTCCGCAACCTTCGTATTGAGGTCGTTGTTCCCCTACCTCGGCGCTGGTGCCCGTGGCGCAAGTTGTGGAATTCGGGCTAATTCCAGTGTCGCAAAGCAATGATCACAGGTTTAGAAGCGGGTGCAAAACCTACAGGTTTTCGATATCCTTCTTCTCGAGTACAGAAAGAACTACGGGTTCCCTCACCGTCGGATGCCAGGGAACCCGTCATGAAGAGGTTTTCACGTCTACGAAAAAGTGCATTCCTGCACGTCTTCGCGAAATTACCATGCCGCGTCGCTGTCGTCCTTGTCCACGGAGACTTTGGAAAGCGGCCAAGTCGCTTGGGTGTGATCTGCGGGGTATTTCACGAACGAAACGTGACCGTCCATGTACAGGATGTTGCTCCCGCCCGGGACGTGACTGAAAGACGCGAGGTTCCCACTCGAAGAGTCGTCCTTGGTGATCCGCGCCGCATCCCACATGAGGGGAATCGTGGACTGTGACTCCGCGCTTCCCGCAGGGTTGTTGATGTCCGTGACGAGGAACCGCTCTATGCCTTCGCGCAGGTGCAATGTCGTGATTTCCTCGGGCCAGGTTCCTCCCTCATCCGTCAGGTCGAAATCCAAATCGTCCCAGCGGGTACCGTAGGTAACTTCCTCAGATAGCAGCAACGCAAGAGCGACATTATTTTCGGGGGCTTCAATCCACTCTGCTCTGATGAGCTTTGGCATGTACTTGTAACTGAAATCGACGGCCACATCATCCGTGATCGGGTCCTCGATAAGCCCGAAGAATGCAACCGTCTCTCCACATACGCCAGTGTTGGAACACCACGTTCCGTCACCCGCGTCGGTTTGGTCGACGACCATAAGAATATCCTCCACACTTTCAGGGGCAGGAGAACTATCCGATGGGCAAATCCCGATTTGATGGTCGGTCAAGTACTCGGGATAAACGAGTCCGCCATCCGGCCCAAGTTTACCCCATAATTCCTCGCCCGGATCGTATGGCTCGTCATACCACATTTGCGTGTGCGGGTATCGCTCTCCTTTCGATTCTCCCGCGAATATCTTCATCACAATTCCCCATTGCTTGAGGTTATTTTGACATGACGCGCGCCGCGCAGCTTCCCGTGCCCGAGCCAGCGCGGGCAGTAGAATCGCTGCGAGAATTCCAATGATTGCGATGACCACCAGCAGTTCGATGAGCGTAAACCCCTTATTCTTCATGATTAATCCTCCTCAGTTATGCCTATGAGTTCATTAAGCGCCCTGCCGACAAGATAAGAACCTACCCCTGGCAATTTAGCGACCAGCGGACATCGCATTGCGATAGGACCAGGAAAACGCCCGCGCGGACTCCTCGCGCCGGTACTACGCTGCAGCGAAAAAAGTGCGCAAAGAGTAAGCAAGACGAGTGCCAACGAAAACGCAGATCGTAACCATTGATATGATTGGATTTGATGGCGAGAAAGTCAGTTTGAAGCGCGAACGACGGTGCAGAAACTATACCCTACTGGTAGTTAGAAGCTGATCCGGTGCGAATGCCGGCTACGCACCCTATCTCTGCCGTTTGACCGTGGCAATGGACGAATCAGTTTGGGCGTCCCTGAACCTGGCATGCCGTTAAAGAAATCAACGGGGGGGTTCGGCAAGAAAAGAACCATGGTTGTGGTGAGGATGTCCCGTTTTGGTGTATTGGACATCCGATAGAGGGAAGGCAGTGCGTTGTTTAGTGCCCTTTCTTGGTCGCATCGACGATGCCTCGAGGATTTGAACAACAGGAGCTTGGCGGCTGGGTCATGTTGTCGAATTCATTCTTCTCCAATGTCCTGACAACAGCGCGTTTCAATCGTGCAGGCAGCGTATTAAGGAGGGAATGACCAGCTCGCGTGATTGCGTCCTCGATATCCGAAAGTTGAACTTTGCGTAGATCGTACTCCAAATTCACTACGCCTCTATCCAAGGAAACAGACTTGACGCCATCCATTGCAGACAACTTGTCACCGATATTTGTACCCCTCCGCTCGCTGCTGCTTTCCGAAAGCCGGAGTGTTCTTCGTTTGATTATCTCGTCCATCTCAGGCGCTCCTTTCTGACTTCTGTGAATTGGCTGCATGCGAGACCTCGCGCATTGTCGCCATGTTGTGAGCTGCAAAGTTACGGGCTTTCGCTGTCCCCATCGACGAAGTGGGGATGAGGGGGAGCCGTTCACGTTACGCGGCAGGAGTAGGGTGAATCGCGAACGGCCCGCATTGTTGGGTTGTGGGTCAAGGGCGTCTGGGGACAGCGAAAGCCTTACGTTGTGATGGCTCAGCCGTTTTCCGCTATAGGATCACCTCCTTCTTGCCGTTTGCTTGCTGCTCTTTGTGAGCGAGCGCGCCATCACCGGAGTCTCTGCTGGCGACCGCCGAGGCGCCGCCGACAATTCCCAGCAGGCCAGGCACAATTCCTCCGGCACCGAGCATGAAGACAAACAAAGCCGCGATGATGATCACCAGCCCCGCCTCCAAGCGGTACTCCGGCCAGAGATAGAGGGCAAAGCCGGCGCCGAGCAATACCACTCCACCTAGAACGCACGGCCATGGTGGACCCATGTGACCGAGTGTTGCCCCCAGTAGCATCCACACGCTGGCGACCAAGGAGAAAGCGAGAGACACAAACGGTATCGGATTCCGTTTTCGTTGTTTCGATTCCATTTCAGGTCTCCTCATCTGGTTACATCGAGTATTGGGTACTTGCTGCCTCTCGGTTGCGCGGCGTGCATTGCGAGTCACCTGCTACTTCTGGTCCGCGGAGCCGTGTTGGTGCTCGCCATGCCCATCAGAATGCCCTGAGCCTTCGGCAGCTCCACCGCCATGACCTTCATCGATCATCTGGAGATACTTTGCCGGATCCTTGGCGACGTCTTTTATGCACCCCTTGCAACACAGGCGGATCAGCCGGTTTCCGGCGACATAGTCAATCGGATCGCCCATGGCGCCGCCAAGTTTGTCACCCGACACGACACATGTATCAAGGGGGTAATCAGCAACTTGCTTTTCCGCCACGGCTTGGTCAAGCGAACTGCGGTATTTGTCTTCGTTCGCCTGGAACTTAGGCACGCAACCCTTGCAACACAGGCGAACCAAGGTACTGCCGTCAATGTAGTTGACCGGTTCCCCCATGGCGCCAAGCTTTTCGCCGCTGACCACACAGGTTTCCAGCGGATAATGGGGCGTCTGCGACGCGATCAGTTTTGCTTCGATTTCCGCGTCGTACTTTGCCCGGTCGGCCTCGTACTTGGCCGGACATCCGCCGCAACAGAATTTCACTTCTTTTCCGTCATAAACCTTGGACACCGGTTCTCCCATGGCGCCGAGTTCGGAGCCGGACACCGGGCAAGTGGACAACAAGTGGGGAGCCACTTCAGCGGACTCTTCGGCAACGACCGCTTGAGCAACGCTCAACACGGCCAAGCTCATCGCGACACGGGCGAATTGTTTGAACAGAGACAACACCATTTTCGATCCTCCTAGATAAGGTTGAGTTGACGCCACATTCACACGCATCGGCGCGTGGCGTAATTGGGGACCGCAATTGACATGCCAACCAAACCGGTACTCGCAACTCGTAAAGAACTGGCTCTCAGCAGGCCTTTCAAGGGGCGAAGATGGTCAGCTTTGGCCATTGCGGTGGTCAGTGGTTGACCAGGGATGACGGTTCGGAGTCTTGGGATACGCGTGGGGGTGCATACCGCATGCTGAGGATAGTCACGTCGTCTGAGATCACGCTCGTACCTCTAAAGGCATCCAATTCACGCTCAATTTCATCTAGAACTTGGTGAGCGGAACGGCCCAAGTTTCGCCCGAGCGCCGACTTCAGACGGTCCATCCCATAGAACCCGCTATCACCTTGGACCTCGGTAACGCCATCGGTGTAGAGAAGAAGCGTGTCACCCGGCTGCAACCGAACGTGGTGGGCCTCGTATTCGGTCTCTCGACTGATTCCCAGAGGGAGACCATTCCGGCTCGACAACTCTTGAATCTCACCCGAATCGACCCTCAGCAGCAAGGGTGGATGATGACCTGCTGAAGAGTAGGTCAGGGTGCCCGACGCGAGGTCCAGGACTATCACACATCCCGTGACGAACCGCCCGGTGGCGCCCACCCGGCTGACCAAGAGTTCATTCGCCTGAGCCAGCAAGAAGTCCGGAGGCAGATGGGTGAGAGCTAACGAGCGCAAGACACTTGAACACTCCGTTACCAGAATTGCTGCGGGCAGTCCCTTCCCAGTTGCGTCCCCAATGGCGACAGCCAGTTTTCCTGGCCCGTAATCGAGGAAGTCATAGAAATCTCCGCCAACCGATCGCGCGGCGTGGCTGCGCGCGTCAATCTCCATTCCTGGAACTGCCGGACTTTCCCTCGGCAACAAAGCCTCCTGTATCTGTGCGGCGATTCGTAATTCACTCTCGACGCTCTCCCGCCAGCGCGCCTCGCTTCGCGACTGGGCGATATGCCGTTCGAGCGACGCTGCCATCTCGTTGGTGGCGCGCGCCAAGTGACGCAATTCAAGAGGGCCGTTTTCTTCAAGGCGAATATGAAGCTCTCCTTGGCCGAATCGTCGAACACCCTGGCTGAGGAGTTTGACAGGGTTAGCGAAACTACGGCTCAGAACGGTGCTGATAGCGGCGGCCATCAGGGAGGCCAGCGAGGCCAAGGCAAGAACGTATATGGTCGTTTGGCGGACAAGATTCCGGCCCTCCGTTATGTTGTACTCGAGATACAGCAGGCGGCCCGAATCATTGGGTCTTACGTTTAAGGGTGCAGCGACCCCAAGCGTTGTCTTTGTTCCCAGCACGACCATCGCAGGCCTATCTGTAGCCCGCTCGGATTGAAGCAACTTTCCGAGTTGTTGTGGATCCAATGGAGGATGATTCACCCACAGTGACGGCTCGGCAGTGGCTAGGAGTTTCCCGTTGGCGTCGACGATGGATGCGTTCTTGACCTTCGTGCCTTCGGTAACAAGTCTCAATACCGATTTCCACGACGAAGCACGCTCTTTGGAA
>JADLCA010000288.1 GCA_020847495.1 Candidatus Hydrogenedentota bacterium
ACAGCCCCTGCATGCCGGAGCATGGTATCGGCGACGACCTCGCGAAGTTCCAGAGCAAGCTGGCGCTGGAATCACGGGCGTATCCGGTGTTCACGTACGACCCCGACAAGGGCAAGACGCCGGAAGAGTGCTTCAACCTCGACGGCAACCCTGCGCTGGAAGAAGATTGGCCGGCGTATACGCTGACGTACGTGGATGAGAACGGCAGCCCGGGCTCCATGGAGTTGCCGCTGACCTTCGCCGATTTCGCCGTGACGGAAGTCCGGTTCCGCAAGCACTTCAAGAAGGCGCCACGCGACACCTGGAACGACGACATGGTGCCGATGGCGGCGTTTCTCGATTTGAGCCCCGAGGATCGCGAAGGCAAGTTCCCATTCGTCTGGGCCGTGGACAAAAAGAATCGCCTGAGCCGGATAGTCGTGGCGGAACCGGTGGTCAAGGCCTGTGAGGACCGGCGGCACTTCTGGACCATGCTGCGTTCGCTGACTGGTGTGGGCAAGGGAGTGGACATCCAGGCCATCAAGGATCAGACCACGGTAGAAGTCGTGCAGAAGCTGACGGCCGGCCTGCTCGAGTTGGCAGGGGGCGCGGCACTGTCCGCCCCGGTCGTGATGCCGTCGGCGCCCGCGGCGGCTTCTCCCGCTACGGCTCCGGCCGCCGCGGAAGGGGCGAAAGCGGTGGCGCCGGCCTCCGGGAACGGCTCCTCGGGCGACGGCTTTGTGGCGCCGCTCTTGAAGTCGAGCGAGTGCACGGGATGCGGCGAGTGCGTGTTGGTCAATCCGAAGATCTTTGGATGGAACGACAAGAAGCAGGCGGTCATTCGCGACGCCAACGGCGGACCGTACAAGGACTTCGTGAAAGCGGCCGAAAAGTGCGCCGCGCGCGCCATTCAACCGGGCATCCCCGCGGACCGGTCGAACAAAGATATTGAAAAACTGATCAAACGAGCGGCAAAGTACAATTCGTAAGTCTGTGGGCCCGGCGCAACTTGAACGGGAGCTGCGCCGGGCCGTATATCGATAGGCACCGGCAGCCCACTGCGGCGGCCGACACGAGGAAATTCACACGGGATGACCTTCCCTTGGTTTGGCTCGCGAAAGACTTTCGCGCACGGCATTCATCCCCCTGAGTGCAAGGACCTGACTCGGGACAAGGGGATTCGCAGGCTGCCGTTTGCGCCTCATCTTATCTTGCCGTTGTCCCAGCATACGGGAGCACCGGCCAAGCCCATTGTGCGCGAAGGGCAGGAGGTCGTCCGCGGCGAGCCGATTGCCGAACCGGGCGGGTTCGTATCCGTTCCGATCCACGCGCCAGTGACGGGCATCATCGAGAAGATCGGCCTTGCCCGCGATGCGCGCGGCGGCATGTCCCCCGCCATCTTCATTGAGCAGTACCAGGCGGCAAACCAGGAGATTCTCTACGGAGCCGAGACAGATATCGACAGTCTCTCCCCGGCCGAGCTGGTCAAGGCAGTGCAAGCGACAGGGGTGGTCGGCCTGGGTGGCGCCGCATTTCCCACGCATGTGAAGCTGGCCTTGCCGGAAGGCAAATCCGTCGATACCGTCATTGTGAATGGATGCGAGTGCGAGCCTTTCCTGACGACAGACCACCGGGTCATGATCGAGCAGGTGGACAGCATCTATAAAGGCATCCGCGTCGTCATGAGGGCGCTGGGGGCCAAGCGCGCGATCATCGGCATCGAAACGAACAAGCTGGACGCGGTCGAGAAGCTGCGCGCCGCGATACCCGCAGGCATTGCCTGCGCCGTGGAGGCCATAGAGGCCAAATACCCGCAAGGCGCGGAGAAGATGTTGACCAAGGCGCTGGTGGACCGCGAGGTGCCGTCCGGCGGCCTGCCAATCGATGTGGGCGTCGCCGTGTTCAATGTGGGGACGCTCGCGCAGATCGGGGAACTGCTGCCGTTCCGGCAAGGCCTGATTGAGCGCGTGGTGACGGTATCGGGCACGGGGGTGCGGAGTCCGGGCAACTACCTGATGGCCATCGGCACGCCACTGCGCTTCATCTTGGAGCAGGTCGGTTTCCGCGAACGCGAATGTGAGTTGATTTTCGGTGGTCCCATGATGGGGACAACCATCGCCAGCCTGGACGTCCCAGTCACCAAGGGCGTGACAGGGATTCTCGCGATTGCCAAGGATCACCCTTTGGCACACCGCAACGGAAGAGTGTATCCCTGCATCAAGTGCGGCGCGTGCGTGGAGGCGTGCCCCATGCATTTGAATCCTTCGGAGTTGGGACTGCTGGCGCGCAAAATGGAGTACGAGAGCATGGCGGAGCAGCACCATCTCATGGATTGCTTCGAGTGCGGGTGTTGCTCGTTCGTATGCCCATCCAATATCCCGCTGGTTCAGTATTTCCGGGTCGCCAAGGCCATCACGCGGGAGAGAAAGGTGTCTAAATGAGCGTTGGGACACATGCGATAGACATCCGGACATCGCCGCACATCAAGGGGCAGTTGACCACGGACACGATCATGCTGCACGTGGTGTACGCGCTGCTGCCCGTGACGGCGTTCGCGGTGTTTGTGTTTGGCCTGAGCGCGTTGCTGATGATCCTGGTTACCACCGGCACATGCGTGCTCACCGAACACCTCCTGTGCAAACTCTCCAGGAAGCAGACGACGGTAGGCGATTACAGCGCGGTCATTACCGGGCTACTGCTGGCTCTCTGTTTGCCACCGGCGTTTCCCCTCTGGATGGCAGTGGTTGGCGGGGTCGTGTCGATAGGCCTGGGAAAGGCACTCTTTGGCGGCCTGGGCATGAACCCATTCAATCCAGCGCTGGTGGGTCGCGCATTTCTCCAAGCGGCGTTCCCTGTGGCAATCACCACCTGGGCGCCCGCATTCTGGCCGAAGGTATGGTCTATCGAGAGGTTTACGAGCATCATGCTGCCGACGGTGTCGTTGCCGTTCATGCGGCCGGAATCGGTGGCGGCGTTCATCCAGGGAGTCTCACTCGACGGACTGTCCGGCGCAACGCCGCTGGCCAAGATGAAGTTTGAACACCAGGCAACGCCCCTGATCGATCTGTTCGTTGGCATGACCGCTGGATCGGCTGGCGAGGCGTCGGCGTTCCTCATCATCCTCGGGGGCATCTACCTTTGTGCCCGGAAGATGATGAACTGGCGGGTGCCGGTGAGCATCCTCGTGACGGCGTCCCTGGTGAGCGGCGCGTTCTACCTGTCCGACCCGCAGGCCTACCCCACGCCCATGTTCATGTTGTTTTCCGGGGGGCTCATGTTGGGTGCGGTATTCATGGCCTCGGACATGGTGGGCTCGCCGATGACACCGCTCGGTATTTGGATCTATGGCGCCCTGATTGGGGCGGTGACCGTGTTGATCCGCCTGAAAGGCGGCTTGCCTGAAGGAACGATGTACGCGATCCTGCTCGGAAACGCCTGTACGCCACTGATAGACAATCTGACGCAGCCGCGAATATTCGGCGCCCGCAAAAAGGCGGTGAAGCAATGAGCGAGACGAGCGTGCAGGCGGGCTCGCTGCCCAAGGCGCCAGGCAGCCTGTCGATGATCGTGGTGATGACCGCCGTGGCAACGGCGTGCGGCCTTCTGATCGTGACTGCGTTCCAGGCAACAAAGAATGCCATCGAGCACAACGTCGCCACAATCACGCAGGAGTCCGTGCTCGAAATCCTGCCGGATGCCACGCGCCAGATACCCTTCGGCGTGGACAAGAGCGGCGCAGTCGTGCGGGAACCCGCGGCGGACGCCGACGTTTCGAAGATCTACGCGGGGTACGACGAGTCCGGCGCACTGGCCGGCATTGCGATCGAAGGTAGCGGCCAGGGCTGGAACGAACTCAAAATACTGTATGCCTATGCCCCGGACCGCCAGTGCATTTTCGGGTTCAAGGTGCTTGAGTGCAGGGAAACCCCCGGGGTCGGCGACAAAATCGCGACCCAGGAAGAATTCCTGGCCAACTTCAAGGAGCTGGACGCCACGCTTGACCCGGGCACACGGGCGCCTGAGCATCCTATCGTGACCGTGAAACACGGCACCAAGAAAGACAAATGGGAAATTGACGCAATTTCCGGGGCGACCATTTCCAGCAAGGCAGTCGGACGTATTCTGCAGGACAGCACGACGAGACTTCTGCCCGCGATTACGGGGCACCTCGATGAGATACGAAAGGCGGGCGCCGAATGAGTGAGTCGTCTTCCAACCGGAACCTTCAGGTATTCCTGAACGGCATCTGGAAAGAGAATCCGGTTTTTGTTCAAGTGCTGGGAATGTGTCCGACGCTCGCAGTGACCAACTCGGTCCGCAACGCAATTGCAATGGGCATATCGACCATGTTCGTGCTGGTAATGTCGAGCATGCTGGTGGCGATGGTACGCAAGGTCGTGCCGAAGCAGGTTCGAATCGCCACGTACATTCTGATCATCTCCACGTTCGTAACCATCGTGGATTACCTCATCAAAGCCGTGAGCATACCGGTGTACAAAGCGCTCGGGCCGTTCATCGCCCTGATTGTCGTGAACTGCATCATCCTGGGGCGCGCCGAAGCCTTCGCATCGAAGAACACGGTATATCGCTCGGTCCTCGACGCAGTGGGAATGGGAGTCGGGTTCTGCATCGCGCTGCTCTGCCTGGGCGGAGTGCGGGAATTGCTTGGCAGCGGCAGTTTTCTCGGGGTGCCGATCTTCGGCCCCTATTTTGAGCCTTGGGTCATCTTTCTGCTCCCGAGCGGAGGATTCTTCACATTGGGCGCGTGGCTTTTGGTGTTCAGCCTGCTCAAGGAGCGCAAAGCGCGCCGCGCGGCGCAGGAGCAATCGGCATGAATTCGGCATCGCTGTGGTTCATCTTCATTGACTCCCTGCTCATCAACAACCTCGTGTTGGCGGTGTTCCTGGGGATCTGCCCCTTTCTTGGCGTGAGCGGGAAGCTGGATACCGCTATCCGGATGGGGGGCGCGGTCGTTTTCGTCATGCTCGTAAGTTCCGCGCTGGCGTACGGCATGAACGTGCTGCTCGTGCGGTTGGATGCCGAGTATCTTCGCATCATCTCGTACATCGTGGTGATTGCGTCGACGGTGCAATTGGTCGAGATGTTCATCAAGAAGAAGAGTCCGGCGCTGTTTCGCGCGCTGGGCATCTACCTGCCGCTCATCACGACGAACTGCGCGGTTCTCGGCGTGGCGATGTTTCAGACGATTCGGGATTACAGCTTCGTACAGAGCATGGTGTTCAGCCTGGGCTCGGGACTCGGCTTCACCCTGGCGCTGGTCATCATGTCGGGGATTCGCGAACAGCTGAATCTCAGCGACGTCCCCAATGCGGCCAAGGGCACCGCCCTGGCCCTCATGGTCGCAGGGATCCTCTCCATGGCCTTCATGGGATTCGCGGGACTCGGCAGCAATTAGGGTCCGCCGTTCATGGCGCACGTTCGCGCTGCGCATTGGGAATGGCGGACGAAAGAGGCGGAATGCTATCCACCCTCATCACATGCGTGGGCGGTTTGGTCGTCATCATGTTGCTATGGCTGGCCGTCCAGGTGTTTGTGCGCAGGCAAACGCCTGAAGCCAACCCGGATTGTGATCTGCTGAGAGGCGTCATTCATGACTGCGGCGGATGTGGGCACTCCGCGTCGTGCGCCATGCGCGAGGACAGTCCCCGCTGAGTAACAGGGTGCCGCTGTTTCGTGCAAGGGAGCTTCCGAAAATCATCAAGACCGCAGCGCATGGAGAGCGGGCTGCACGGGGTGCAAGCTGCCTTGCCAGAATTGCCTTACAACCCATACTCCGCAGGTATGAACTCGCTGGAGTGCTGGGCCATGTACGACGCGGCAGCATGGTCGCCCTGGGCTTCATAGGAATCCAAGCCCGCCTTCAGCATATCAAGCCAAGGAGTTTCGATATCCGGCAGCGTCAGACGTCCGCTCTCGACAGCTTCTCCGATGATCAGCAGGGCTTCGCGTCCCGCGCGCAGCGTGCGCACAGCCCGATCAGGCGTTGAGATAATTGCGCGCGCGATGCGGATGCACGACTCGGGAGTCAGCACGAGGGCTTCCGCACTCGTAGCGGCATCGGAGTTCGCCAGCCAGTCGCGTAAATGAACGGCACCGCCCGAACGCCGCGCTTCGTTCATCAGTTTGCAGTCATACCAGAGCTGCTCCAGCATGACCTCGGGCGAGTACCCGCCAAACATCTGCACGTAAGGCACGGACTCGTTGCTCCAAGTATCGCAGCAGGACATGGCCACGTTGCCGATGGGGCTGGTGTGCGCGCAGGCTGCGGACTTGCCCTCCATTGCGATGGGAATGCCCGCGATGGCCTTGAGGATTGGGCCTTCGTAGGCGCAGTCTTTATCGGGACCAACCGCCCCGCACTCGAGAGCCACCAGTGACCGGGCCGCGCCCATGGCGCGCACCATCGCGGCGAAAACGGTGGGCACCATCCGCTTGCGGGCCAACTGCATGGAGGTGTTGGCGAAACCGCAGGCAGCGTCACCACCGGCGACCTTGCCGTGCGCGGCGGCAATGGCGCACACGCGATTCCACAGAAACTCCATATCGTTGGACGCCAGCACACCAAGGGCAAACACCATGCCCCCCGCGTCGCATTGAAGGATGGCCTTGTCAGAGACTTCCTTGCCGCCGGTGGATTCGATCGAGAGGATATCGGAGTATGGGGCGCAACGCTCGAACGTCTCGAACACGAGTTGCGTTTCCGCACTGGTGCGATTGCGCGGGGGCCGGACGCGGTCGCGGATGTCAGCGACGGTCGTACGGAGCGCGGCGTTCACGCCCTTGGGCTGAAACTCGTCGATGACTTCGCGGGTCGCGTGGATGACGCGCTCCCCCCACTCCGGAACGGCGGTCATTTCAAAAACCAGTTCGATTTCGATGATCAGTTTGGAAAGGCCAAGATCGGCGGCTCGCGTCATCACACCGAGCGCCATCTTCCGGTACAGGTCGACCACGGTGTCGATGGTCGCGGCGCTGACTTCGGTGGCATACGGCACGATGTAGTTGATCTCGGGGATGGTCTCCCCTGCTCCGACGGTTATCGCTTGTGAGACGCGCACGGGGCGTGGGGCGACACCGAACTGGAGACCTTCGACGGAATCAATGGCAAGTGATTGGAATGTGGGCACGTCAGCTCTTCCTTGTGGAGCGGCGGCCATCCCGTACGGCCGCCACAATCGCGCGAATGTGGCCGGGTCCCGTGCCGCAGCAGCCGCCAATGATGTTGGCTCCCGCCTTGACAAGCTCGGGGACGCGAGACGCCATCATCTCCGGGGTTTCCGGGTAGGTGACACAGCCATCATCGGCACGGTGGGGCATGCCGGCATTCGGATGAACGAGAATGGGAATCGTGGGCGCAGCCGCACGAAGGTCCCGGATCACTTCGATCCTCTCTATCGGCCCCAGGCTGCAGTTGGCGCCGAGGATGTCCGCCCCCTCACTGAGCATCCCCGCGGCCATGTCCGCAATGGAAACGCCCATCATGGTGCGGTATCCAGTGTCGGTATGCATGTTGAACGTGAACGAGGCCACAACTTCCAATGCCGTGTTTTCCTTGACGGCGCGCACGGCGATGGCGGCTTCATCGAGCGCGGCCATGGTCTCCACGCTGCACGCATCGGCCCCGCCGCGCTCCAGGGCGATCGCCTGCTCCGCGAACGCGTTGTAGAGCTGTTCCTCGGTGACATCGCCCATCATGAGGAGCTTTCCCGTGGGCCCCATGGACGCGAGTACATGAATGGTTTCACCGGCGACTTCGCGGGACAGGCGGGCGGCGACTTCGTTCAACTCGGACGCACGGTCCGCGAGGCCGTGAGGCTCAAGCGTAATGCGGGAACCTCCAAAACTGTTGGTCATGACGATGTCGGCGCCCGCATCGGCGTACGACTTGGCGATGCTGCGCACGACGTCCGGATGGTCGATGTTCCAAAGTTCAGGGCACTCGCCCGGGCCCAGACCCGCGGCAACGAGGAAGGTTCCCCAGCCCCCATCGGAGACGAGGATCCCCTTCTGTGCGACGTCTTCTCGGATGCTCTTCATTGTACCCCCTGAATCAGTCATCTTCTGCGAAAGCAGGTTTTCATCGTACAGACCATGCATGCATTTGTGGCGCGCTCACACTCGGGACCCATGCCGATCAGGCCGCTGACGGATTTCACCGGGAGCATGAGGGCGGTCTCCGTGAGCGTGATCCCGCAACAGGCGCGCGGAAGCAGGGAGAACAGCGCATGCTGTTCGGATACATCCCACTCGCAGAAACCGGGGCTGAACCGGCTCGTCGTGAAGCAGCCGAGTCCAATCGCGTGGTCGATGACTCGTTCCTCGAGCCAGTCGGCGGCGCGTTCCACAAGCTCCGAACCTATCGTGTCCGCGACATAGCCCCTGACTGGATCGCCAGTCGCAAACTGGGCGCGGATCCAATCGTCCACTCCGGAACCCGCGGTCGCCGCGTAGATCGCCACCTCACGCGCACCTGACAACAGGCCTGCAATCCGGTCACCCGGGTTAAGGACCACGCCGTCCACTTGCATGGCCGCGCCATCCAACAGCACTTCCGGCGCCCGAAAGAGGCGAACACCCACCTTCACGCTGGCGTGGCGTGACGCTTCCACAAGCAGCTCAGCAATCACGCCGGGGACAGGCTCGGGCGCCTGCCCCGGTTCATAGCCCATGGCCCATTCAACCTGGGCAGGATTCAGTGCGAGGGCTTCGAATTCAACTGAATACTCCTCGCCGTCGAGGAGCGGAGCATCTGCTTCGAGAAAGTCCATACTGGAGGATTCCGATAGGTGCGCAGTACTGCTGGCGGTTGCTCACCGCCCAGTGCCGTCGGCGGAACCGTCCGGCGTTGCGTCCGCAAAGCAAACTCTCAGGCGACAGCGCCCACGAGATAATCGAGCGCGCCTTGAGGGTCTGGTGCATAGGCATCCGCACCGATCTTCTTGGCATACTCGGCGGTCAACGGAGCGCCACCAACGATGATCTTGGTGTCAGGATGCTGTGCGCGCACGGCCGCCACGGTCTTTTCCATGTTGACCATGGTGGTGGTCAGCAGCGCGCTCAAACCCACCGCGCTTCCCGGATGAGCGTTGAGGGCATCCAGGAACTTCTCGGTGCTGACATCGACGCCAAGGTCGATGACCTGCCATCCGCCGCCTTCCATGACCATGCTGACGAGATTCTTGCCGATGTCATGCAAGTCGCCCTGAACGGTGCCGATAATGAACGTGCCGCGGTGTTTCGCTTCGCCCGATTCGAAGAAAGGTTTCAGGTGAACCATGGCGGCCTGCATGGCCTTGGAAGCCATCAGGAGGTCGGGCACGAATACCTTGTTCTCGCTGAACTTCCTGCCAATGGAGTTCATGCCGACGACCAGCCCCTGGGCGAGCACGTCACTCGGCGAAACACCCATTTCGAGTGCAGCCTTGGTGAGTTCGTGCGCGCCGTCCTGACCTTTGAGGTCGGGCGGATAGGGCGAAGTGGCGTTGACTTTGCCGCGTTCGATGCATGTCGCAATACGTTGAAGAATGTCGTCCATGGTGTCTCCCTCTCTTCCCGTAGAATCCGGCCTTCAGTATCGGCCCAACTCCATGCCCCGATCAACAAAAAAGCGATAACTGTCGTACTCCACCTGGTCCGGAATGGAGTGATCTGAATGCAGGACGTAGCCAAACCGGCCTTTGACCACTGGGATCTTCTGGCGAAGTTCCGCATCGATGCGCTGGCGGTCGTTCGAGTACAACACGCGCACGTCGATGCCCCCCATAAAGGATAAGCATTCGCCATAGTCCCGGTAAAGTGCGAGCAGGTCCATGCCGGCCTTCACCTCGATGACCTGCAGGCAATCGATGCCCGCCTCAATCATGCCCGGCAGGAGCGGCTCCACGTACCCGCAGGAATGCATGATGACCGGCAGGCCGTGGTTGCGCGCGAAGTCGATGGTCCTCCGGTGACCCGGCTGGATGATGGCGCGGTACATGTCCAGGGAGAAGAAGGGCCGGCCCTTGAAGCCCATGTCTTCGTAAAACCAGAGGCCGTCAGGACAACCTTCCTCCGCGAAAAGGACTTCCATGAGGTTCACCGCCAGACGGGCGTAGGTGTCGACCATGTCGCACACCCATTCGGGGTCCACGGCCATCCCCATCAACATGTACTCGTGTCCGCAGACCGGGTGCATCATCTCAAAGACGTTGGTGCCCGACCACGCGAAGAAGCGGTTGGCTTCCCGCGCCTGCCGCCGGGCATTCCGGTAGCCGTCGAAGTCAATGCGGGCGCGGTCCGGCGTGAGGTGAGGCTTGGCGTGCTCCTCCCAGGAGGCGCGGCCGCGCACGAGGAAGTCCACGTGCTCCGGAGTTGCATCGTGAAGCTTGTGGCGGCGCAAGACCGCGCCGTTGCCGTCGCGGGTCAGAACGGTCTGCTCATTCTCTTCGATAACTTCCGGGACATAGTCCAGCCTGGCTGTCATGTTAAACGGCCAGAAGAGTTGACAGTCAAAGTTGAAGTGATCTTCAAGTGACTCGCCTGGCTGGAGGTGCCCCGCGGCGGTCCACTTCTTCTGGGTGTCGCCCCAGAAGTGCTCGTAGAGCCCAATGCGGTCGACGGGCTTCCGCTTGAGAATGTTGCCGATGCGTTCGACGCCGGTCATCTCTGGTCTGCCATCAGTACTTGGGATCGCCGCCGACATGCAGCACCTCCCGTTTGCGGTCCAAGTAATACCTGTACAAATCCAGTGTCACGTCGGCGGGAACCCGGTGATCCACGCCGGGGATGAAGCCGCCCTGCTCGACGTAGGGTTTCAGGCGTTCGAGTTCCGCGTCGATGGCCGCGCGGGAGTGCGCAAGTTTGCGTTTGCAGAAACCGCCCCAGAGGCGGATGCGTTTGCCATAGCTCTCGCGCAACAGACAGGGGTCCGTGCCCGCGTGGACCTCCACGGGGAAGGCCGTGTTCATGCCGTTGTCAAGGAAGGTCTCGACGATGGGAAGGATGTTGCCGTCCGTGTCCGTCGTGTATACGCAGCAGCCATGAGCGACAAGCAGATCGGCGATCCGCCGGTACCAGGGTCCAACCACTGCGCGGAAGAAATCCGGGGGAATGATGGGACCCATGTTGAAGCAGATATCTTCCCAGCCCATGCAGAAATCGACTTGGATGCGCGGCAAAGCGCGCTGCAGTACGGCCAGGGTGGCTTCGCCGAAGGTATTGATGATTTCGGTGAGCAAGTCAGGGTCTTCGTAGGCCATCGTGGCGATGCGCTCAAAGCCGATGAGATTGCGGGGCACACCCGCCATGCTTCCCCCGTAGACGCCGACAGGAACATCGCCCCGTAGGGCGATGGCAAGCGAGTCTTCGAAATCCTCCCAGCGTTCGGGCGCGTCGGGATCGAGGGCTTTCTTGTAAGGCTCCCACGTTGCGGCGTCCTTGACGGGGTAGTCCAGGAAATGCGGGATGGACTTGTCGCCGTGCTTGTTGATGCGCGCGGTCCACCCTAGCACGTCGCGGTAGGTCATGTGATTGTCATCTTCTTCGAGGATGGCATATTCGCAAACGGGCAATGGATTCGAGTTGACGTTCAGCCATAACCAATTCTCGATACCGAAGTAGTCGTACGCGGTCGCTTCGTCCACGACGGCCTCGGGCAGCCCTTGCTCGTGCCAGGATTCGAGCGTGCGGCCCCAGTAGCCAAACTCGAAGTTGGGCAGCGTGGAGACTTCCTGAAAGAACATGGTGCGGCGGAAGCGCTCGCGCAGGGTGAGCGAGCCACCATCGGCGCGGGGTGACACTCCCGCGCCGCGCGTGCTGTTTAAAGTTGCAGCAATCTCGCTATAGTCCATGATTCCCCCTGTTTTCCCCGCTCCCCGATATCGTACCGCACTTCGTGCGGCAGATGCACGAAGCCACACGGACATGCACGGACGTACACGGACGATAGGAAGAGCACGTCTACCCGCGCGCAGGAGGCCTAGCCATGAAGTCCTGGGACGCCGCGCGGAGTAAGGTGAGCGTCCCTGCTGGCCCTGCTGTCCCTGCTGTCCCTGCTGTCCTTGGCGTCCTTGCTGTCCTTGCTCCTTGTTGCCCCTTCGCGTTGTTGCGATTTCTTTTCCCCACGCGGCACGATATACTGAAACTCTTCGGCCGGGGCACGGGCGAGAGTCCGCCGACACTGGCCATCTGAGGGGGTTCACCATGACGTCTAGAGAACGCGTTTACCGTTGCTTGGACTTCGATCATCCGGACCGGGCACCCCGGGACCTGTGGTACCTGGCCGGGGTGTCGATGCTCCGCGCTCCCGAGCTGGAGCAGATGATCAGCCGTTTTCCCATGGACTTCGAGCAGGCCGTAGGCCGCTACGGCAATGCCACGCGCACGCGGGGAACGGTGGCCGAAGTGGGCACCTACACCGACGCGTGGGGTTGCGTGTGGTCGGTGGCGGAGATCGGCGTGTGCGGCGAAGTGAAACATCCGCCGCTGGCGGACTGGACCGCACTTGAGGACTATTCGGCTCCGTGGGAAATGCTGGAAGGCGCGGACTTCTCGGCAACAAACGCACAGTGCGAAACCGTGGACCGCTTCGTAAAGGCAGGCACCGAGGTCAGGCCCTTTGAGCGGATGCAGTTCCTGCGCGGCACCGAGAACCTGTTCATGGACCTCACGCTGCAACCCCCGGAACTGTTCAAGCTGCGCGACTTGCTGCACGAGTTCTTCATGGCGGAATTGGAGCTGTGGTGCCGCACCAAGGTGGACGCCATCAGTTTCATGGACGATTGGGGCGCCCAGGGGAATCTGTTGATCTCGCCCGACCTGTGGCGCTCCTTTTTCAAGCCGATGTACAAGGACTACTGCGATCTCATCAAAGGTGCCGGGAAACGGGTCTTCTTTCATTCTGACGGGCATATCCAGGCGATCATCCCCGATTTGATCGAGGTCGGGGTGGACGCGCTGAACAGTCAGCTCTTCTGCATGGATATCGAGGAGATCGGACGCTCGTTCCAGGGCCAAATCACGTTCTGGGGCGAAATCTGCCGGCAGAACATACTTCCGTTCGGCACGCCGGAGGAAGTGCGCGCAGCGGTGCGCCGGGTACGCAAGGCGCTGGACCGGGGCAACGGCGGCGTCATCGCGCAATGCGAGTGGGGCATTCGCGATCCTCTGGAGAACATTTAGGCGGTCTTTGAGACTTGGATTGAAGGGTAATTAGCACTTCTTAAATCTTTGCGGCACTTGACCAGTAAACAAGAAACCCCGGCGACTCTCCCCCGAAAGGCGCCGGGGTTTTCCTCCCCCCAGAGGAATCATGATTCCCCTCATGACCAAAGCGAGCTAGCTGCTCCGGCCAAACCTGTGAGCAAATATATCCAAAACGGGGGGAACAACCGCCTCAAGACTCCCAATCATCGGTCTTAGCTGCAAGGCTGTCCTGGTGACAAAGGT